>CAIOYU010000704.1 GCA_903862565.1 uncultured Actinomycetes bacterium
CCCGGGTTCCGGTGGCGGCGGTGTTCGACCCGGTCCCGGCCGACCGGGACGTCTATGCCCGGCACATGGTCGAGTACCGCAAGCTCTACGGCACGGTGAAGGGGTTCTACCGGCGGATGAACGGCTGACCACTTCTGTCGGCAGGCCATGGCAGTATCGAACACATGTTCGATGGACAGTTGCATGACTACTGGGAGCCCCCAGAGACTCCGCGCTCGCAGTCGCTAATTGAGCAGTTGGTGGCAGCGGGGCGGGCTGAGAACCAGGCCGCCGCCCGGCGTCTGACCGCGGTGGCCGAGTTGTTCGAGATGCGCCGCGCCGAACGGGGCGAAGAACCGGACTGGGCGGTGGATACCTGGGCAGCGGTCGCCGCCGAGGTCGCCGCCGCATTGCGGAGCAGCCTGGGGCGGGCAGGCAGCTTCATGACGTACGCGCTGGGCATGCGGCGCCTTCCGAATATCGCAGCAGCCTTAGCCTCCGGCGACATCGATATGGACACCTACCGGATTCTTTATTACCGCACGGAGTTGATCACCGATCCCGAGGTGCTGGCCCGGGTGGATGCGCTGTTGGCAGCACTGGTCGCCCGCTGGCCGGCGATGACCCGCGGGAGGCTGATCACCGAGATTGATCGAGTGCTCTACGCCCACGACCGCGATGCCGTCCGGCGCACCCGTCGGCGCTCCGGTGATCGCGAGATCACGGTATGGCACCGCGACCAGGGAGACCTCAGTCAGGTCAGCGGCCAGCTGATGGCGACCGATGCCCACCTGCTCGACAAGCGCCTGGATGAACTGGCCGCCACCGTCTGTCCGGCCGATCCGCGAACCAAAGCCCAGCGGCGTGCTGACGCACTCGGAGTACTCGCCGCCGGGGGCCAGCGACTACGTTGCCAGTGCGAGCAAGCAGATTGCCCAGCAGCCACCGCCGTGGCGCCCGCCCCGGTGGTCATTCACGTGGTTGCAGAACAGGCCGCTGTCGACGGCCAGACCGAGACCCCCGGCTATCTGGTGGGTGCCGGCGCCGTGATCTCTGCTGAGTTGCTGCGCACGTTGGCCGCCGCGGCCAAGATTCGGCCGCTAATCACGCCAGGACCCGCACCTGAACCGAGGTATCGACCGTCTCGGGCACTGGCAGACTTCGTCCGAGCCCGTGACCTGACCTGTCGGGCGCCGGGTTGCGACCACCCAGCCACCGACTGCCAGATCGACCACACCGTGCCCTTCGCCGACGGCGGGGCCACCCATGCTTCAAATCTGAAGGCACTCTGCGTATTTCACCACGTCATAAAGACTTTTTGGGGCTGGAAAGACCGGCAACTGTCCAATGGCACGATCATCTGGACCCTCCCCGGCGGGCAGACCCACATCACTACCCCCGGCAGCGCACTGCTCTTCCCGGGTCTGACGGCTCCCACCGGTGATTTACTTACACCACCCCCGCGTGACCGCTCCCCCGATGACGGTCCGCGTAGTGCCCGAATGCCTCGGCGCCAACGCAGTCGGGCGCAGTACCGTGCCCATCGCATCGCCACCGAGCGCAACCACAATCGCCGACAGCGACGACTCCACAATGCCGAGGCAGCTTCCGAACGAGGGCAATCCACCAGCCATGACCCGGACGGAGACGAACCGCCCTTCTAATGTGCTCTCATGACTGCGCGCTACAAGCGCACCCACACGTCGCCCTCGTCGACCCGCAGCGGCAACTGCTCCAGTTGGGCGCCCGGCGCACTGAGGCACTCCCCCGAACTCGCGTCGAAGCAGAAGCCGTGCCAGGGACAGGTGAGCGTCCCGTTGGTCACGTCCAGCACAGCCTCATCCAACGGCAGCGCTTCATGGGCACATTCGTTGAGGTAGGCGGACAGTCGGTTGCCGAGGTTCACCACGAGCACGCCGACCCCGTCGAGAGTGGCGGTCGACAGGTCGTCGACCGGAAGGTCTGCGGCGGGGCCGACTTTCACCCACCCCTCCGCCGCGGGGTTACGGCCGATCCGCAGGGATTCCAGCGGGATGAGCGTGGGCGTGGGTTCTCCGGCCACCACCTCCACCGCGCTGATCGCCGGAACCCCTTGCACCAGAGCCTCTTCCACCAGGTTGCGCAGGGTCACCGAGGACATCGAACAGCCGTTGCAGGCACCCTCGAGCCGGACGAACGCCGTGCCGTCCTCCACCCGGACCAGCGATACATCTCCCCCATGGCTGTGCAGTTGCGGGCGAACCTGGTCCAGCACCTGATTGGCGTGGGTCTGCGGGTCGGGACGGATGATGCCGTGCAACGTCAGCAGCAGATGCACCGCCGGATCGTTGGCGAGTTCGAAGAGGACCGGGCGTGCACCCTCGTGCTCGCGCATCCGGCGCACGATGGTCACCAGGCCGGCGCGGTGCACGGCCTCCACCGCGTTCTGCAACTCCTCGGCCACCTTCCGGGCGGCCGGGTCCAAACCGTCGAGTGCGGCGACGGCGTCGTCGACCCGCTTGGCCAGATCCTCGAACTCCGGCCCTGAAGTATCGTCCGCGGTGCTCATTCGTTCTCCGTCCGGCTCAGCGCGCCCTGGCGGGCGATCTCGTCGAGCACCCCGCGGACGGTGCGCATCGAGTCATGATCGCCGAGTTCCTCGAAGAGGAAGCGCGCCTCGTAGAGCTTGGCTTTGGCCTGATCGAACGCGCCGAGGTGGGCCAGGACGTTGCCCTGGTTGGCCAGCACGCGCGCCCGGCCCAACGGGTCGGTGTCGCGGTCACGCGCCTCCAACACCGCCTCGTAGAGTTCCACCGCCTCCACCAGGTTGTCGGCCTGATGACTCGACGGGGTGTACACCAGTGAGTTCGCCAGGTTCAGTTGCACGCTGGCCCACTGCTCGGGATAGTCCTCGCGGGTGTAGACCTTCAGCGCCGAGCGCAATGACTGCGCGGCCACTCCCAGCCGCAACTGGCCGGAGGCTTCGGTCATCGGCATGGTCAGGTACGCGGTCGCCAGGTTGGCGTGGGCGGAGGCCCACAACAGGGGCGCCTCCTCCCGCAGCACCAACTGCAGCGCCGAATGGTAGTGCGGCACAGCGCGGGCCAGCAGATCCGGCCGATCACCGGCCTGCTCGTGCAGCAGTCCCGCCAGGGTCAGGTGCAGTTCCGCGCGGGCGACGCGCAGGCCCTCGGCGCCGTCCAGTGCGCGCAGAGCACGCTCGAATCGGGTGGCGGCATCGGCGGGGTCGGTATCGGCGACGACGGAGGCCGAGGCCCCCAGCAGAACCCCCCGCAGCGGTTCGGACACCCCGGCGGCTTCCTCGGCGGCACGGTCCAGGGCGGCGATCGCCGCCGCGGGGTCACCACCGTCGAGGGCCGCGCCAGCCTGGGTCGACAGGACCAGGGCGGCCAGTTCGCCGGTGGCGCCGCCGAGTTCGGGTGCGGTGTCGGTGCGGCCGAGCGCGAACAGGACCGCGTCCACCATCACGCCCAATTCGCCGAGCAGAGAGCGTAATTCGTCGGCGTCTTGGCTGTCGGGATCCATGACGAACCGGTTGTAGCGGCTCACCGGGTCGGATCCGGTCAGTTCGGCCAGTGCTCCGTCGCGGTCTCCGGCCAGTGCCAGTTCGTGGGCCCGCAACTCGGCGGGCCAGTCGGGGACCTGCCCCGCCAGCAGCGCCACACGGGCCGCCTCGGTGTCGGGCGAGGCGGGCACCAGCAGGTAGCCCAGCGGCAGCGGGAAGGCGCCCAGCGGTTGTGGCCGCACAGCCAGAACCGCCGGATCCAACAGATCAGTCACGAAACTCCTCTTGGTTACTGCTTTGTCACCCGTGGACGGGCCCGGGGCCGATGTCGCGGTCAGCGGCACGACGAATGAGATCGGCGGCCAGCTCGGCGCGCGCCTTGGTGGCATGGGTGTTGATCCGCTTGCGCACCACGCCGTCGTCGAACACGACGACGATCTCCACCGCCCAGCGGCCGCGGTCTTCGACCACCACGGTCTGCACATCGTGTGCGTTATCCGCGGAGCTGCCCTGGCGTACGACGGTCTTGGGGCGTTCTTCTTCAGTCATGACGATCACAGGGGTATCCGGAGCGCCTTGTGCTCATCGTCCCAGAATGCCGCACGAACGCCGGCGTGAAAACCGTCCCCGAGCACCTCACGCACGAGGGCGGACCGGTCTCCGGCTACGTTGCGCTGCTTGAGCAGTAGGCCACCGCTGCTGGGTCCGCGCAACGGGATCAGCCACAGATCACCGTCGCGCCGCACCGCCGCCGCAGCATCGGAGGGGAACCGGCCGGCCGCCAGTGCCGCATCGAGCCGAAGGTAGCCGTCGGCGGTGATCTCGACCGCCGCCTGATCGTCGGTCTGTGGCCGCAACGGCGCGAGGAAGTCACGCTCGATGAGCGCGATCACCTCCTCCATCGACGCGGCAACCGGGTCGGACAGTTCCGCGCCCATCTCCATGGCGGCCGCCTCGATCAGGAACACCGTGATGTCTGTGGGGCACGCGTCGCCAAGTGCCCAGCGCGCGAACGGAATCGCGTGATCCCACCGGAAAGAATGGGTGTGCATACCGCTCAGGGCAGGCAGTTCGTTGAGTTCTTCGCCCGGCACCCGGTAGATCGTTCCCGGTGCAGCCCCGGTCGCCGAGGCGTCGACGATGACGACCCGCCCCGCCCCGCGCATCTGGAAGCCCACGTCCATCCCGGCGGTGCCGCCATCGACCAGTTTGGCGCCTTCGGGGACGCCACGATCCCACAGGTGTCGGATCAGGACCGGGCCGACACCGTCGTCTCCGCGCAGCAGGTTCCCGCAGCCGACGACCAGGACGGCACAGCCGGGCGGTTCGAGATCGAGAGCAGACTCCTCCGCGTCCTCGGCCAGCGTCACACCATTCCGTTGATGACGAACTTCGACAACTCCCTGCCGGTCTTGCCGTCGTAGGCATGCACGGTGCACACCAGGCAGGAGTCGAAGCTGCGGGCAACGTGGCCGAGTTCCACCGGATCCTCCGGGTCGACGATCGGCGCACCGATGAACGCGTTCTCCATCGGGCCCAGCACGTCGTTGCCGTCACGTGGGCCGATGTTCCACGCCGTCGGGGTGATCACCTGGTAGTTCTTGATCTTGTTGTTCTCCAGCACAATCCAGTCGGCGAGCGCCCCGCGGGCCGCCTCGGTGGCACCGAACCCCTTGCCCTCGGCGTACTCGGTGGGCTTGCTGTAGAAGCTCTCCTTGAGGTTGAGCTGATCCAGCCAGGAGCGCACCCACTTGAAGTACTTGGGCGCCTCGTGCAGGCGGGCCAGCTGGCGGACCATGACGCTGGGCCCGATCTTGTTGTAGATGTCGAGGAACAGCGGGTCGTTGTCCTGGTGCGGGCCGGCATTGGGCCCGGCGGCCGCCATACGACGGGCCAGCGGTCCGGTCTCCAGCGGCAGGTCGCCGTGGCCGTCGATCAGGTAGCGCGGTGACTTGGCCCAGCTGTACTTCCCTTGTCCCTTGCCCTTTTCCGGGTCGATCGGGATGGTTTCGCCCTCGAACGGGTGCAGCGGCCGGCTGCCCTCGTAGAACGAATGGGTGACGTCCTCGCGCACATTGGCTTGATCGAACTCGTGGTACTGCCCGTCGGCGAACACCCCGCTGCGGCCGATGAGCGCCTTGTTGCGGCCCTCGATGGTCGGGTTGCGGTACAGGGCCGGGTCGAAGTAGGTGCCGGTCGAGATGTAGTTGCCCACACCCTTGCCGTACTTGTCCAGGCCGATGTCCAGGGAGTAGCGGATGAAGAAGCCCATGTCGCTGTTGTATTGCGACTCGTTCTCGTCGACCCAGGCCAGGACGTCCTCCCAGGTCTTGTTCTCCAGCCAGCGGTCGACGCTGCAGCCCAGGAGGTCGGACTCCAGCCAGTTGTCCTTCCAGTTCTCCAGGATCGCGATCGACCGGGTGACGTCGGACAGGGTGGCCGCACCCATGACGCCGCCGGGAACCATGAAGCTGGAGTGCGGCCACTGACCGCCGAAGATCGCATAGACCTCAACGGGCTTCTGGGACAGCACCACACCCTTCTGGTAGCTGGTTCCGACGTAGGGGGCGTAGCGGCGCACGGCCTCGTCGTACATCGACGACTTGGCGTAGTTCTTGTTGGTCAGGTCGATGGCGAACAGCGCGTAGTAGTAGCGCGGGATCGACTGCAGCGTCTCGCAACCCTGGGCGATGTTGCGCACCAGGGTGGCGTTGTCCGGCATGGTGGTCTTCCACGCGGTGTCCAGCGCGTAGGCCGACTTGTACAGGTGGCTGCCGCCGCAGATGCCGCAGATGCGCGGACAGACGATCAGTCCGGCGTGCGGATCCTTTCCGCGCAGGATGATTTCGAAACCGCGGAACATCGCGGCTTCGGTCCAGGCGGAGGTGACGACACCATCTTCGATGGTGACCCGGACATCGAGGTCGCCCTCGACGCGTCCGAGGGGGCTGACGTGGAGATCGAGCGAGGTCATGAGCTGAGGTCCTCCAAAGAGATTGGGCTAGAGCAGGTCTGGTCGAGGTTCGGCTAGACCACGAACATGTCTTCTTTGGACCAGTCCGGCGCAGCCAGCCGGGCCGCGGCCGCGGCGGCCATGTAGGACAGCTTCTTGGTGCCGGTGCCGGTCTCCTTGGGGATGACGCCGGCGACCTTCTGGGTCTTGAACACCGTCCCGGGAGCGAGGTCGAAGTGCGGGAATTCCGGCTCGGTGCAGCCGTAGCAGGGCTGGCCGGCGCGGGTCTTGGACGACTGGCGGTTCCAGAGGATCCGGTTGCACGGCGAATGGGTCATCGGGCCGCGGCAACCGAACTCGTAGAACAGGCAGCCGGTGCGGGTGCCCTCACCGAAGGACATGGTCGACTGTTTGTACTCGTAGAACTGAACGCGGGTGCAGCCGGTCTGGGTGAACGTCTTGAAGAAGGTCTGCGGCCGCTGCAGGTCGTCCAGGGCGATGTCGCTGGTGCGTCCGGTGGCCAGCGCGACGAGGATCTGGGTGATCCAGTCCGGGTGCGCCGGGCATCCCGGGATGTTGATGACGGGCAGGCCGGCCTTGGACTTGAAGTTCGGACCGAGGAAGCCGCCCTTGGCGCGCTTGTGGTACTGCAGGCCGGTCGAGCCCGACGGGTTGGGCTCCATCGCGGGTATGCCGCCCCAGCAGGCGCAGTCGCCGATCGCGACGACGATGCCGGCCTGGGCCGCCAGTTCCTTGACCCAGTCCTTCATCGGGCGGTCGGCGAACATGTCCATCCGGCCCGACCCGTTGGGTGCCTCGATGACCGAGCCTTCGAAGACGAACACGTCCATCTGACGCTCGCCACTGGCGCAGTCCCGGAAGATCTTCTGGGCCTGATTGCCCAATTCCATTCCCAGCGAGGGATGCCAGATCACCTCGAGGCCGAAATCGACGATCAGATCGACGACGTTGGGCTCGTCGGCGTTGAGGAACGACATCGTGTTGCCACTGCACGCCCCTCCCTGTAACCACAGAACGGATGCCATGGAAAAACTCCTCTCAGGCCAGCCAGAAGCAGGGGTAGGCAGGCGCCGCTGAACCCGCAGACAGCCAAGCCGTCATACAGACCTCCCGGTCACTGGCCCCTTGCTTTCAGACACTAATCCTCACCAAGCCTGTAGGCCATGGGTTTGACGGCCCAAATTCCTGGCGCGTCGCCGAATTGCCGTGCAGAACAGGGCGCCTGGGTGTACCACCGTTCTTACTGGACTGAATCCAGGTTGGCAGGTGATAAGCGATGGACGACCTCCACGACGTCGTGGTGATCGGCGCGGGTACCACCGGCGCCGCGGCGGCCTACCACCTCGCCGACGCCGGTGTGGAGAACATCCTGTGTCTGGAGTCCGGGACTCCGGGCCGCGGCCGACCCACCGAGGGCCGGGTGCCCGACGCGACTCCGTTGGCCGCAGGTGAGGAAACCGACTACGCACCGGGCCACAGCGGTTCGGCGGTCTTCGAGGGCGGTCCCCACGGGCCCGCAGCGATCAAGATGATCGTGGTGGGACAGAGACCGCGTCGTCGCCGCCCACGGTGAAGCAGCCAACTTCGCCGCCGGCATCTGGTTTGCCGACGAGGCCCGCATCGACTCCTCGACCTATGCGCGGGCCCTCGTCGACACCGCCGCCCGGCGCGGCGCACTGTCCCTGCGGGAGAACTGCCCGGCGGTCGTGCGGACGGCCAGCCGCAAGGACCACGTCGAAGTCTGGCTGGCCGACGGCGAGGTGGTCCGCGGGAAGTGGGCCGTCGTCGCGACCGGCGGCATGTACATCGATGAACACCTGGCCGGGATCCTGACCCCGCGCTACAGCTACCTCGCGGC
>CAIOYU010000705.1 GCA_903862565.1 uncultured Actinomycetes bacterium
CTGCCGTGTCCACCCAACACCTTCTCAACGAGGGCCTTGCGATCGATCGACCAGCCGATGGCCTCGCGCAGGCGCTTGTCCTTGAGAAGCGGATTGCCGTCCCCGATCGGCTTGTTGTCGTTGGTTGCGGCACCGGTGTTGAAGGCCAACTCGTTGAACCCCGAGTAGACCGCTGACAGGCGTTTGATGTTCGGCACACCAGCCAGTGAATCGAAGACATTCGCCTCCAGGCCGTCGGCGTAGTCGATCTCACCCTTGCGCAGCGCCTGACCGAGCGCGTCGGGGTTGGCGTAGAACTTGAAGACGACCTCGTCGACAGCGGGCTTGCCGAGATAGAAGTTGGGGTTGGCGACCATCCGGGTGAACTGTCCGACTTGGCGCTCCGCGGTCAGATACGGTCCTGCGCCGACAACGGGCTTGCCGTCGGTGGGCTCGTCTTTGAAACTCTGGATGGCAGTCTCGTCGATCTTTGAGTAGACGTGCTCGGGCAGGATGTAGACCGCGAGTTTCTCCATGATCGGTGAGGGCTTGTCGACCCGAAGGATCAGCGTGGTGTCATCCGGCGCCTCGGCCTTGGTGATGTTGGCGACGTAGTTGCCGTAATTGACCTTCTCGAACGTGCCATTGATGATCCGGTTGAAGGTGTAGGCGGCATCTTTGGCTGTCAGCGGGACGTCATCGCTCCATTTCAGCCCAGGCCTGATTTTGTAGGTCCAGAACGTCTTGTCCGGCGACTCCGTCCATGACTCAGCCAAGCCGGGCTGGATACTGAAATCCTTGGCCCCGTACTCGGTCAGCGTCGGATAAACCATCTGGAAGATCTCGTAGGCCGCGGCGGTGACGCCGACGAACGGATTCAGGGAGTCAACGTCCTGGGTCACTCCCACGGTGAACACCGACTTGGCCGGGGCCGGCTCCGCTCCGGCGGGTACCCCGGCGGGCAACAGCAGCCCGAGTACGAACAGGATCACAGCGACCAGGCGTGCGGGTCGATATGCCATCACGGCCCCTTCCGGTGGCGGGTACGGCGAATCACTTGATTGACGGATCACACCACGATGGCAGTGATTTCGGACGCAGTCCGGCGATCTGGCCTAATCCGCCGACTGGCGTGGGGTGGCCCAGGTCCAGCGCAGTATCGTTTTCACCAACTCTGGCTCGCCTTCGAGTCCCTGCGGAGGTTACGTGGCACCCGATATCGGCTCCAGTACCGAGCCACCCACGGCGCGCATCGGACAAGACCGGAGCCACCCGTACGGTTGGATCGCCGAGCCGACCGCGGAGTTGATCGGCCTACTCGATGCCGAGCGTGCCTACTACGAAGCCCGAACCGCACCACTGAAGAAACTGCGGGCAGCGCTCGCCGCGGAGATGACCGCGCGGGTGCCGGACCGATCCGAGTCCGCACCATGGCAGGCCGGAGCTTTCCCTTACCGAAACGTGTACGAGGTCGGCGGCGAGTTCCCCGTCCTGGTTCGGCGCGCCGGTCCAGACACGGACGAAACGGTGATCGACCTGCAAGCGGTCGCCGAGACCCATCCCGGGGCCGAGTTTCACCCCGGCGAACTCCAAGTGAGTCCGGACGGGACAACGCTGGCCTGGTCGTGCGACGCGGTCGGCGACGAACGGTATCGCCTCCGGTTCCGAGACCTGCGAACCGGAACCGACCTCCCTACAGTGATCGATGCGACCATCCCCACTGGCGGCTGGAGCGCCGACGGGACAACGTATCTATACCTGCGCACCGACGCCGTCAATCGGCCGCATCAGGTATGGGCACACATGGTGGGCACCGACCCCACGACGGACAGACTGGTTTTCACTGAGCCCGACGAGCGGTTCGATGTGCGCGTCAACGTCACGCGTTCGGGGGCGTGGTTCGTGATCACCGCGTGGTCGCGCAACACCTCTGAGGTCCACGTGCTGTCGACCGTGAAACCCACCGCTACTCCCATACTGGTCCGGCCGCGCGAACATCTCGTCGAGTACGGCGTGGAACACGCTCCCGGACCAGATGGCGATCGATTCCTCATCGTCACCAACCTCGACGCCGAGTCGTTCCGTATCGCCACCGCACCGGTCGAGGCACCGGGCGACTGGAGCGACTACGTATCCGAAGATCCGGCGACGCGGATCCACCATGTGGATGCCTTCGGTTCGGCGGTCGTGGTGTCGGCCCGGCGTCACGGAGTTGGCATGGTGACAGTTCGGCCGTACAACGCTGAGCCTTATGACATTTGGCCAGAAGTTCCCGGCGGCCTGGTGACACTGGGTCGTAACGAGATATTCGATGCCGACTTCGTGACTGTGATCCAACAATCATTCATCAAACCCACCCGACACGAGGATATCGATATCGCGTCAGGTGCACGCAGTCTCCGCCACGTGGAGCAGATCATCGGGCTCGACTCGGACGCGTATACCCAACAACGGCACCTTGCCCCGGCGCCAGACGGCACCCAGGTGCCCGTC
>CAIOYU010000706.1 GCA_903862565.1 uncultured Actinomycetes bacterium
AACGCCGGCAACGGCGGCAGCGGCGGGGCCAACGCCGGAACGGCGGGATCCGGTGGAGCAGGTGGTGCCGGCGGCGCGAATGGTTCCGGGTCCAGCACAGCGACCGATGGTCGAAACGGTGCGGCAGGCTCGCAAGCCGGCGGTGCGGGCGGTGGCGGCGGGACCGGCGGCGCAGGCCAGACCGGCAGTTTCGGCATCAACATTGTGATGAACGGCGGCAACGGCGGCAACGGCGGCAACGGCGGCGCGTTCGGGAACGGCGGCGCCGGTGGCGCCGGCGGCCCAGCGCGGCCCGGCAGCAACACCTACAACTCGAGTGGCAACGGCGGCGACGGCGGCAACGGCGGCAACGGCGGCCCGACAGGAACCCAGGGTGGCGCGGGCGGTGTCGGCGGCGCAGGCGGCAACAAGGGCAAACCCGGCAGCAACGGGCAGCCCGGCAAGGCCGGTTAAAGCCTCTCCCCCACAACCCACATTCAGCCATCCAGCGGCGGCACACCATGTATTACCGCCGGTGACACAGAAGGAGTCCAGACATGAACGCTTCCACCAATGGCGCCATGCGGCGCAACACAATCCGGCAAGCCAGGACAGCGATCCTGGCAGGCACGGCCGCCGCGGCCCTGACCGCCGGTCTGGCGGCGGCGCCGTCTGCGAACGCAGCGATCCCGGTCAACGTCGACCTCGATCCCGTGTACACCGCGGGAACCCTCGCCAGCCTGCTCAACTATGTGGGAAATGCCTTCCCCGGCAGGACATTCGGAGGCCTCTATAATTCCGGACCGCCGCAGTCGCTGGGCACTAGTCTGTGGTTCCCCTACACGGTCAAGCTTCCCGAGCCGATCAACAAGGATCTGACGCTCACCCTCGACGTCAAAGCGGCACTCTTCCCGCAGAATCTGAAGAATCCGACGACCAAGTCGCTCTACAACACGCTGGCCGCGATTCCGCAGCAGAACACCGGATGCGGCGGCAAAACGTTGGACCCCAATGCCAAGCCCGCAAATGCTGTCGTCGACAGCAACCCGGCAAGCACCTGTCGCTTTGCAGTCATGATTGGCACGAGCGGGGCAACCCGCAGTCTTGCGAATGCGTACTCGGCTGAGATCGCGAGTGTGCAAGACCCCACAAACACACCGGCCGGCTATCTCGATTTCGAGGCGGCACCGGGCTCCACGGAGAAGCGACCCACCGAAACCAACCAGTTACTGGCATTCCTGCAGAACCCGTTGCGCCCCAACGGCGGGCTGTTGTCCCGCTTCCCCACGTTGAGCAAGGCCATCGGTCAGAATCCTGAGATGCCGGCCGCCGGGCTTTTCAAATCAGCCGACGGAACCGTCACTCTCAACACCACGACGCTCGACGCAACCTGGGCCTACGACCCGACCGCCGACTTCCCCGAAGTCTTCAACATGTTCTCGATCATCAACAGCCTGAACGCGTTGCTGCCGATCAACCTGACGGGCGGACTCAGCACCACGCAACCGTTCGTGCTGGCCAACTCCACCGGCGGAGTCGCCGCCGCCCAGGACGTCGGCCAGAGCCTGGCTTCGCTGTTCCAGGTCGCGGTGTCGCCGGTTCCCATCCCGAACGGCCTTCCCTACAACCTCAGCGAACTCCAGACCTTCTACCTCCCGATGGCCGACGGCCAGGCCTACTACGCCACCATCGTGCCCAAGCAGCTGCCGTTCTACAGCCTGCTCCGTTTGCCGGCCACAGCCATCAACGCGGCACTGGCCAGGATCGGTGAGGGCTTCCGCGTGGGCACGCCGATCATGAACGCCCTGGAACCGGCGACGAAGATCATGGTCAACATCGGCTACGACGACGTGGTGGCGCCCGACAAACTCGACACCGTCGATCCCAACTCGACGTCGGGCCAGACCTACGCGCAGGAGGGCTACCAGGCCTACGACCGCACCTTCCTCAAAGCCGGAGTCACCACCCCCTTCGGATCGGTCGATCCGCTGACGAAGGAACAGCGCAAGCAGGTTCCCGGTGATGTGTTCAAGGCTCTCGGTGCCGGGTTCAAGGAGATGTTCTCCACGCCGGCATTCGGATTCATCGTTCCGGCCCCGGCCCCAGCATCGAAGTCGGCAGCGGCGACGCCGTCGGCCGGTGCGGTCGCGGCACGGGTCGCAGCGCCCGCCGCGGTCACGGCGGCGCCTGTCGTCAACCCGGCGACGTCGGTGGACCAGACCGGCGCCTCCTCGGCCCGCAAGCAGGCTGCCGCTTCCCCGGGCGGCAAGCACCGCGCCAGCCGTTAGCCTCGGGCGACGGGACGCCCGGGCTCGGAACTCCACTGTGACCACGAGCCCGGGAACAACGCCGCGTCGATGCCCGCTGCATTCAGGGCGGCAAGCACCACCGACGCGGTGACGCCGGAACCGCAGTAGACGCCGAGAGATTCGCCGGTGGCGACGCCCCGGTCGGCGAGCAGTGATGCGATCGTGGCGTTGTCCAGGAAGGTGCCGTCGTCGGCCAGTAGCGCCGTACTCGGCAGGTTCGTGGCTCCGGGAATATGCCCGGCCACCGGGTCGACGGGTTCCACGTCACCGCGGTACCGCTCCGGTGCCCGCGCGTCGAGCAGGGCGGCCACGTCCGAGATCTGCTCGGCGGTCAGGGTCTGTCGCGCCCCGGTGTACAGATCAGGCTGCGCGACGGTGATGTCACCGGTTTCGATTGTCGCCGAACCCGTTTCGAGCCCTCCCCCGGCGCCCGTCCACGCTGCCAGGCCCCCGTCGAGGATCCGCACATCGGGTAACCCTGCCGCCGTCAGCACCCACCAGGCCCGCGCGGACCCGGCCCGG
>CAIOYU010000707.1 GCA_903862565.1 uncultured Actinomycetes bacterium
GCCGGGTTGACGATGGTTCCGAGGACGACGCCGTTACCGCCTACGTCACCGGACGCACTCATAGGGTGATATTAGCTGCAGCAATGCAACTCGAGGCATGTCCCTGCAGCTGTTCGTTACCCTTCGGGGCACTAGGCCAGCAGGCCGAGTGGCGGCACGCCCAAGTTGAGTCCGGTGGCGGGCTAGGTGATCGGCACCGTAACAGTGACAGTGGCGCTACCGCCGTGACCATCCGTGACGGTGCTGACGAATGAATCTGTAGACGCAACATTGCTGCCTGGCGCGTTCGGGTTATTCGGAGCAACCGGTGTGAACGCGGATCCATTCAGAAGCGTGGTCCCAGGTTCGCTGTCGACGAGGAGCACCGGGGACAGAGCGGTGTCATCCAGATTGAAGACGGCGAACCCCAGCAGATAGTCCCCGGATTGGGAGACCTGATACGTCGAAGTCTGCCAGCCCGTCGAGCCGTAGGAACCAGTTGAGTAGTCGCCGGTTCCGATGACGGTGAACCCCAGCAGCGCGTAGTTTTCGCTGTAGTTGTTGACCGTGATTACTGGGTTTGTACCGCTGCCCTGGTACACCAACGTTGTGATGGAGCCGTCGTTGAATGGCTCATAGTCGGTGCCAATGTAATTCCAGGCCATGGAGTAGACCGTGCCGCTGGCCAGGCTCACCGTCCTGGTTATCCACGCCGCATCGGTCGGAGTTCCAGCGCTCGTGGTCGTGATCGCTTGGGCCTGCTCTGCTGTTAACCCCAGCGCTGCGGCAGCGTCGGCGAATGTCGGCGTTCCGCCGGTCGGCTGAAGCGCGGCCGCATAAGAACCGTATGGCGAGAACGTCCAGGCTTTGGCGGGACCGTCGGGCGTCTCAGGAGCGTCGAACGTCACAGCTCCGGAAATGACGCTGACTCCAGTTCCTTCTCCGCTAATGACGCCGCCAGCAAGAGTTCCTGTCTGGGTCCCGTAACTCCATCCCGCAAGTGAGCCGCCCTCAAACCCTGCTTCGGAAACCGGCTGGGTGGCTCCACCAACTCCGCCGCTGTTGGCGCCGCCACCACCACCTGCGCCGGCTCCCGGCGCGGCGGCGTCCGGGGTGTAGATGAAGGCTCCGGTCACCGGGTCAATCGACACGCTGCCGTAAGTGGTTGTAGTGGGCGCACTGTAGGTGAGTGTGTCGCCGTCGATGTCGCTTCCAATGACCGTTCCGGCTACCGCGCCATCAACACCCTGCGGGGTGCCGACTTGCGCAAGAGCTGTGGGGGGCGTGTTGAAAGGCGCGACGTTCACTGTCACCGGTACCAGCGTCGTACCGCCAAAGCCGTCGACGATAGCGAGGGTGAAGCTGTCGGTCAGGTCCGCGGCGGTGGCGCCGTCGGCGGCGGCGGCGTGCCGCGCTGACGCATCCGGGGTGTAGGTGAACGCGCCGGTGGCTGGATCCACGGTCAGGGTGCCGCGGGTGGGTGTGGTGACGGCGGCGACCGCCGTGGTGTCGCCGTCGCCGTCACTTGAGAGGAGTTGTCCTACCACAGCACCGGTTTGCGCAACGGGTGCATCGACGGTGAGCGAGTCAGCCGTGGGGTCGGTGTTGGCAGGGTTAATCGCCACGCTGACGGGCACGGCGATGGTGCCGCCGTGTCCATCGGTGACACCGAGAGTAAAGGTGTCGGTCAGGTCGGCTGCACTGGCGTCCTCAGCAGCTGCGGCGTGCCGAGCCGAGGGATCCGGGGTGTAGGTGAATGCTCCGGTGGCCGGGTCCACAGTCAGGGTGCCGCGGGTGGGTGCGGTGACAGCGGCGACCGCAGTGGTGTCACCGTCGGCGTCGCTGACGGCCAGTGCCCCGGCGACTGCACCCGTCGATCCGTCCGCGGTACCGGTGCTCGCGACCGCGGTTGGTGCGACGTTGGCCGGGAGGATCGGCACCGAGATCCGGCTGGTGGTGATTCCGCCGTGCCCGTCGTTGACAGCCACGGTGAAGGAGTCTCCGGGCGCAGTTGCCGCGAAAGTACCTCCGCGGTTGGAGTAGAAGCTCTGCGGTAGTCCGAGAGGTGCTCCGGCACTGAAGGTCGTGACCACCAGGGTGATGACCTGACCGGCGGTGAGGTTGGCCGTGACTTGCGGGCAGAGGCCCGCAGAACCTGCGCAGCCGGTGACGGTGGCTCCGGCGTCGACGTGCTCGGAAAGTCCGGTGTCATCGTTGACCGCCAGACGCCCGACGCCGGGGGCGCTCGGGTTGAATGTGCCGCTATAGATCTCCATCACGGTGTCGACCGGGGCACTGGTCTGGCCGAAGATGTAGGTTCCGGTTTCCGCTGCGGTGAAATAGGTAGCGACGTAGTTGTAGGTGCCGACGCCGCTAGTCCACCCGCCGTAGGTTCCCATGGTCACTGCGGCGGGATTACTGAGGGTGATCGTCTGCAGTCCGGTGCCGGTGCTGCCCGACTCCCGGGCCGCATCGTGGCGGGCATCGGCGGTTGGGGTGTAGACGAAGACGCCGGTGGCCGGATCGATGGTGACGGTGCCGTTTAGGGGTCCGTCGACGATGCTGTAGGTGGGGGTATCGCCTTCAGCGTCGGTGACGGCCAGTGTGCCGGTGACGGCACCGGTGGAGACGTTCGGGTCGCCGACGGTGGGGGTGCCGAAGGCCGGGGCGGTATTGGCCGGGAGGATGTCCACTGTCACTGGAACCAGCGTCGTGCCGCCGTGTCCGTCGGTCACGGCGAGGGTGAAGGTGTCGGCGATGTCGGTACCGGTGGCGCCGTCGGCGGCGGCGGCGTGCCGTGCCGAAGCGTCCGGGGTGTAGCTGAACGCTCCGGTGGACTGATTGAGCGACAGGGTGCCGCGCGAGGGGGCCGTGATGGCGACGAAGGCCGTGGCATCGCCGTCGGCGTCGGTTGCGGCGAGTGCTCCTGCGATGGCACCGGTTGCGGCATCGGCCGTTTCGATCGTGGGTGTGCCGGCGACCGGATTGGTGTTGGAGGGGGCGACTGCAACGGTGACGACCGCGGCGGTAGTGCCGCCGTGCCCGTCGGAGACCGTGACGGTGAAGGTGTCGGTGCGCTCGGCTGCGGTGGCGTCGACGGCCGCGGCGGTGTGGCGAGCGTTGGCGTTGGGGGTATAGACGAAGGTGCCGTTGGCGGCGATGACTGCAGTGCCTTTGGCGGTGCTGACGGCGGCCGGATAGGTGGCTGCGTCACCGTCGGCGTCGGTGATGGACAGTGCCCCAGCGACGGCCCCGGTGGTTACGTTCGGGTTGCCGATGGTCGGGGCAGCGGCGACGGGA
>CAIOYU010000708.1 GCA_903862565.1 uncultured Actinomycetes bacterium
CTGCGTTGGACAGTGGAACGGGCGGTGGCAGCGCCGGCGCCGGTGGCTGCTCGCGCGGCGGTGAACCCCGCTGAGGCGCTCAATGCGGCCGTTGTTGACTGGTTCGACTCCACCTCGGCCTGGCTGGCGACCCTGCCGCGCGGTCCACTGAACGAATGGGCCTCCGGGGCGCTCATGCTGGTGCGGCGCAGCCTGTTCAATCAGCAGCCGACCGCGGACCCCTATCAATTCTCGATCAAGGCAAGCGGTCAGCTGGTCGGTACTCTCGGCGTCGTCGACGCCGAGGGCGACGCGCTGACTTTCGCGTTGAGCAAGGCACCCGAGTTGGGCACCGTCCAGATCGCTCCCGACGGCATCTGGACCTACACCCCTGGACCCGACTTCGCCTACGGAGTGCCCGAGAGCTTCTCGGTGACCGTCAACGGCGGCGGGTTCAACATACTCAACCCCAGCGTTGCCCCACTAGAGGTCACGGTGCCGTTGGGATTGGCCAGCTTTAACTATCAGAGATACATCCAGAACGTCACCACCAGACCGGTGGGCTACACCAAGCTCAGCAGCGAGGCGTACCGCCAACCCCCCAAGGGCTACCAGATCCAGCCCGGCGAGCAGGTGGAGATCAATTTCTCCACACGGACCAGCTACGTGGGAACCATCAAGGACTCCGTTGGTTTGTCGACAGGGGCCGACACCTGGAAAATCAATTACACCTATCAGGGTGGATGGAGTTCCGTCTGCGGGGACTCGGGTGGAAATGCCGGCTGTGCCAAGTCTAAGTCGGACACCGATCGCACTCTCATCGGCGATTCCGCCGGCGTCTACACCTACCAGTCCGATAGCCCCGGAGCGGCCGATGCGCTCGCGAAGCTGTCGCAGATGGCTGACCAGAATGTCGACGGTCTGACGGTCCAGTGGATCAACACCGAGTTTCTGGACCAACCTGCCAGCGCCCAGGGCTGGGTGGTCAAGAGCCCCGCTGCCGACAACCCCTCCGACAACACAAATAGCAGGAGTTACACGGTCGCTGATTCGACGTCAACGACCGAGGGCTCGTCCTGGAAGGTCGGTGGCGGGATCAAGTGGTCGCCGATCGAGAAGGTGTTGGAGCTCGCGGTGAATGGGGAGTACGGCCGAAGCTATTCCAGCACCACGGGCAAGACCTTCACCACCACCTTCACTCAGTCCATTCCGCCGTGGTCGGCCAATGAGATCCTTCAGCAACCGCCGAAACTCCTGGCCACCGGCGATGCGGTGTTCAGCTTCCCCGGCCTGGGAGTCACGTACCGCTTCTTCAACATGGATTTCCTGATTCCCAGCCAAACCATCGACACGCCGATTTACCAGTTCCGAACCGAGCCGCTGCAGCCCAAGGACTCCACGACCAATAAACCGATAGCCAATATCGGGTTTGTTCTCAAGGATCCCAAATCGGACGACCTCCAGCCCACCTACCCGGTCGCTACACAACGACAGTTGTCGCTGAAGGCATACAACGGAATCGCCACAAGTCAGGCCGCTTTCGAACAGCGGTCGGTGTGGACGTCATCGGATGAGAAGGTCGTCAGCGTCGACTCCGTCGGGAAGCTGACCGCGAACGCACCGGGAACCGCCACCATCACGGCGCGCTATGACTGGACGATCCCGCTGGGCGGGCAAAGCACACGGACCGACTACGTCCTCGCGACGATGAAGGTCACGGTCGTCTAACAGACGCGTGGCCGCCTAAACGTC
>CAIOYU010000709.1 GCA_903862565.1 uncultured Actinomycetes bacterium
CAAGCCCGGCGATCTGGCGGCCAAGCTGTCGGGACTGGAAGTGCCCGACACGATGGGCCAGACCCCCGCGGGGACCGATGCGGGCAGCAAGCCTGCCAAGAGTTCCGGCTGGCACTGGTGGTGGCTGGCCATCATCATCCCTCTGCTGGTGCTGCTCGGTCTGTTGGCGGTGTGGGCGCAACGCCGCGGCGGTTCTCAGGAAGAAGAGGATTACTACGCTGCAGAATCCGAGGAGGACCGCTGGCCAGGTGACGGTCCTGTTCGCGCCCGCTACGAGGCGGCAGATGGCGGCGCGGAGGCGCTCCGGTCGGGTTACAACTGGGCAGCCCCGGCAGCGGTCCGGGAGCGCGAGATCGACTTCCTCGATGAAGAGGTCGGCTTCGGTGACGAAGACACCATCGACACCGCTCCGACCCGGATCCCGACACACGCCAAGCCCACCGGTTTCACCGCGACCGACACCACAGCGGAGTTGAACTGGGGTGATGAACCGGACTCAGGACGCCACTCCACCGACGCCGGCGCCTCGATGTGGCGCATGGATCTCGAGGAAGTCGAGCGTCCGCGTCGGCGGCACGCCGTGGACGAGTCACCGAACTGGTGGAGCGATATCAAGCAGGATGTCCGCGAGCAGCTCGATCTGCGGGAGCCCGAACACGATCTGCCGGAGCCGGAGCACGAGTACGAGTACGAGGATGCCGTCATCGAGGACGTCACCGTCAGCTCGGTGACGACCTCTCGTGTCGAGCCGTTCGAGGACCTGTTCGGCAAGGCGTTGGCGACACCGCTTCCCGATATCCGGGAAAGCGCGGAAATCCACGTCGAGGTCAACGAGCCCTGGCGGCCGGCGATCCACCTGCCGCTGGCTGATCCCTATCAGGCGCCGGAAGGGTATTTCATCAAGGCCAACACGCACTCAGGCCTCTACTACACTCCGGAATCGGCGCTGTATGACAACACGCTGCCCGAAGTCTGGTTCGCCACTGAGGAGTTGGCCCGCGCCAACGGCTTTGCGAAAGCACCCGACTAGAAACTGCCGACCTCTTATCAGGCCCTGGGTCAGATTTTGCGGATCACGGTGACCACTTTGCCGAGCACGGCGGCGTGGTTGCCCGGGATGGGATCGAACGCCGGGTTGTGCGGCATGAGCCAGACCTGATTCCCGGTCTTCTTGAATGTCTTGACTGTGGCTTCGCCGTCGATCATCGCCGCGACGATGTCGCCGTTGTTCGCCACGTTCTGCTGACGTACGACCACCCAGTCGCCGTCGCAGATCGCCGCGTCGACCATCGACTCGCCCACCACCCTGAGCAGAAACAGCGATCCCTCTCCGACCAGTTCGCGGGGGAGTGGGAAGACGTCCTCGACAGCCTCTTCGGCCAGGATGGGACCACCTGCGGCGATGCGTCCGAGCACCGGGACGTAGGTGGGCTCCGGCAAGGCATCGGAACCGACGACGTCGGTCGTCACCGGGGTCACCGCGTCATCCGCGCCACGCACGTCGACCGCGCGAGGGCGGTTCGGGTCGCGCCGGAGAAAGCCCTTGCGTTCCAGCGTGCGCAATTGGTGTGCCACCGACGACGTCGAGGTGAGCCCCACGGCGTCACCGATTTCGCGAATGCTGGGCGGATACCCACGGCTGGTGACCGACGCCCGAATCACGTCGAGGATGGTGCGCTGCCGTTCCGTCAGGCTTGAATCGGCCTGTCGTTTCGGCCCGGCTTCCGATGTCCTGTCGCTCATAGCGCCGAATGTAACCCGGATCGCCGACAGTTTCAAACATGTGTTCGACCGTGTCGCTCACGCGCGTTCTGTCGGTACCCGCTCTTATCCTCGTGACACGCTCGCTCAAATGTTCGGAGTTCGAACGGATGAGCGACTAAAGTTCGAACACAAGAGCGAACGAGTCGGAAGGGGTTCGGCATGACGATTCTGGACAG
>CAIOYU010000710.1 GCA_903862565.1 uncultured Actinomycetes bacterium
AAGTCGCGCCGCGAATCTTCGTGCTCAACAACGGTCTCTTTGGAGTCGAGGACGTTCTCAGCAGGACAGGCGCCATCTACGACGACCTCGCGCCGGTCAACTACCACTTGCTGCCGGAAGCCTTCGGCTGCAAGGACTGGTTCGTGGCGAAGGTCGCCACCGTGGCCGAACTGGACAAGGCCCTCGACGCGATCGACAAGCACAAGGGTGCGGCCTACATCGAGGTGATGATCCCGGCCGAAGAGAGCCAGCCGTTGCCCACCGACTTCGTCGACCAAGCTTACAAATTGAAGACCCCGCGTTAGACCGAAATCGATTCGAGCCGAGGCGAATTGCGCGAATCGTCATTGATTTGATTGGCGCAGTGTTAGTTTCATGCCGAGGGGGCACTCGCAGCTGCTCCTCGTGAGTACTGAGAGAGGCGGTTGTGATGGGGCGCAACAGGAACGGTCGGGGCACATCGACTTCGATGCCAAGCCAGCGTTACCGGTGGCTGGGCGTCGGGGCCGGGATGGTGGCTCTTGGCCTCGGCTACGTGCCGGCGACCGGAGTTGCCCACGCCGACAACGACGCCGGCGACACTTCGGTGTCGGCCGCCGACTCCGGCACCTCCACCGCCACGGCCGGGAAGGCTGCGACCTCGACGCGGTCGCGTGCGACGGCCAAGCGGTCAACGGTCTCACCGCCGTCCGCGGCCAGGCAGCAGCGAGGCGCCGACTCATCGGTCGCACCCGCCGCATCGGTGCCGTCCCCGCCGGTGCACACCCGCCGGAATGCACCGCTGCCCGTCTCGGTCCGCTCGACGCTGATGGCCTCGCTGCCCTCGGCGAGCGTGAACGTGAACGTCCCGCCGAGCGTGAGCGTGAACGTCCCGTCCGCGGTGGTGTCGCCGAGCCCGGCCGCCGCCGCAACATCCGCGGTCACAGCGACGGTTCCGCAGGTTGGTTCGGTGGTGCCTCGAATCCTGAACTCCGCGAGCACTATCGGTAGGCCCGCGGCAGCGCGCGCTGCTAGCACGGCGATATCACCCGGGTGGGCCTCACTGGAGAGCGCCATTTCGGCCTGGTGGAATTCCCGCGGGGAGGGGACGGCGGAGGGCCCGTTCGCCTGGGCTGCACTGGCCTTCGCCCGGCGCCATTCCGACGGGACAGCCGCGTCGGTGAATGCGTCAGCGACGACCAGCGGCGAGCCCGCGACCGCCGCACAGCAGAGCTTTCCCATCACGGACCTAGGCTCCGGCCTGTACAGGGTCTCTGACCCGGCCGCCTTGGCGGAGATCTTCGGCCGATCGGGGATACTCGGACACATCTCGCTGGATCCCGCTGGCGATGGATTGCCAGAGACCACCGGTATGTCCTTCGACTTCACCGCTTCCGAACTGGGCATCCGGGTGAACAACACCGACTACACGATCCTCGACCCGACCAAGGCATTTCCGCTCGACACCCTCGAGGACGCGGAAAAGAGCCTGCTGCTCAAGACCAGCCCCTACGCGTACAACCACGACACCGCCGGACAGAACATCACCGACCCCGTCGCGGGCCTTTACACACTGCCGGTCACCAGGGGCGATGTCGTCGAATTCTGGTACACGGCACCCAACGGGGACAAGGTCTACAGCTCGGCCAGCCCCGATCGATTCGCTCTCAGTAACAGCGGCGCATACGGCACGCTGACGGTCAATGCGGACGCCCTGCTCAGTGAGGCGGGTGATCCACTGTTCACCACCTACGCCCTGAGCACGTTCACCCAGCAACTCGTGGGCGGCACCAAATACACGGTGCGCATGAGCTCGGCGAGCCAGCAGAAGAATCAGCTCACGATCTATACCGTCGACGATGCCGCCGGCTCCATCGACGGGGTGCTTCCGTGGCAGGCAGGGTACGCCGACCTGGCGGCCCAGAACGTGGTCAAGACCTACAAGGCGCCGGGCTTCCTCAAGACGAGCAAGTGCAGCAACCTCAAGGTGAGCGCCGACACCTACATAGCTTCGTACCTGCAAACCCCCGACGGCACAAAGCTTTTCCCCTGGTCGGAGGCCAATCCGAACGGCACGGAATCGGTAATCCGCGTCTCGGACAAGGCTTTTGCCTATGACGACGGATCCGGTGGGGCGGTCAAGGATTTCCAGGATCTGATCTACAGCATCCAGGACAAGGCAAGTGCGAACTCGGCGGATCTGATCATCACCGCGAAGAATGTCACGTCGTCCAACTGGTTGTCGAAGGTCAACCAGACGGCCAACGCCATCGCCATCAAGGACGGCGTCATCATCGGCCTCGGTCGGAAATGGCAGCTGCTCAGCTCCTTCAAGGGCGCAGCGACCGTCGTCGAGAAGCGAGACCAGTCATACCTCATGCCCGGGTTCGTCGATCCCCACGAACACATCATCAGTTCGGGCAGTAACACACTGATTCCGTCCAACGTCAACCTAACCTGGGTCGGCAACCCCGGCAGCTCCTACTCCTACGAGAACATCACCAAGGTGATGATCACCAAACTCGCCGGGTTCCAGACGCAGCACGAAAGCGATCCTCTGGCATGGTTCGGTGCATTCGGTCTGGACCCGTCCACACTCGGAAATGCGGACGGAAGCACGCTGACGGACAGCTTGAGCACCGTATACAAGGAGGCATTCGGCATACCTCCCAAAGAGTTGGTGACCCCGACACCCGGCTACGGCGACGGGCAGACGTTCCTCAACTGGCTCACCTACATCGGCCAGGAAGCCGACAAGATCGCGCCAGGGTCTTCCGCCAGGCCGATCGCCATCTTCTTCGGCAACGGCCACGGCGTGGCGACCAACGCGCCCGGGGTTGACGAACTGGTGAAGCTGGATCAGGTCGACCCCTCGCTGGATTTCGCGACCCTGAAGCAGTTCAACACCGACGCGAACGGTGGTCAACCGGCGTACATCACCGACGAGATCGGAGGCTATTTCCTCCGCGACGGCGAGTACGCCCGAACGGGCTACTTCACCGGCCTGGCAGTGGAGCCGTCCGCGATCGCTCCGTTGATCCAACTCTTCGATGCATCGCGGATCGATGAAGTGTTCGGCCAGATCGGCACCCACCTCGAGGCCCAATCGTTGAACCACGCCAGCGTCGGCGTCACAGCCACCAACGACAAGGCGTTCGGATCCCTCACCACCAGCCCCACCAACGACTTCAAGCTGCAGGGATTTCTGCAGGCCAGTGGCTATCAGCCGATCCGGATTTTGAACAATGGACTGGCTAATCTGGTCTTCGACAGCAACAACCAGATCAAGTCGGACTTCACCCTGACCCCGTTCCAGGGCAATCTCTCCGCGGCGCCGGAAGCACTCAAGTTCATCCTCGATGGATCCGACCAGGCCCTGACCGGCTACATGCCGCAAGACGACCCGTACATCGTGATGGGCAACAGCGCCGCGAGTTACAACCCCGCGTATGTGCTGTTCGAGGAGACCTCATCCGGCTGGCTCCCCATCGGCGTAAGGGACTACCCCTACGCGCCGGCGCCGGGCACGGACCCGGTCGACAACAGCCTGAACGTTCAAGCGCAGGCGCTGTGGGATAAGGGCTGGGGATTCCACACCCATGCGACAGGTCAGCAGGCGACAACCGCGATGATTGACGTGTACACGCAGGTCTATAACTCCGGCTCCAACGCCAAGGGGTCGCCCCCTC
>CAIOYU010000711.1 GCA_903862565.1 uncultured Actinomycetes bacterium
CGGCGACCGAGGCCACGACCAGCCACGACGCCGCGAGGCCGACCCACAGTCGGGTGGATATGTGCATCCGACCAGCGTACGCAGTCAGTGACGGGAGTGACGCCAGTGACTCGCGGGTCAGCTGACCGTCACGTCAGCGGTGAAGGTGAAGGTGTCTTTCTCGCCGCCTTCCCACGGCCTGGAATAGGTGGTCGACACCGTGGCCTTGCCGGGCGCCATGGCCTGCAGCACCCACACCTCACTGCCCGGCGCCCCCGGCATGGCATCCCTGGGCGCGATGGCCTCGTGCCCCGTCTGCGCGAGCACCTTGGGGTCCGAGATCTGCATCTGCTCGGCCCACCGGTAACCGGTGGAGGCATTGGATCCAAGGCTCACCTGCAGGAAGTCGCCGACGGCCATGGTGACGTTGCGGCGGATCGGACTCTGGTCGGACAGATCGGCGTAGGAGATCTGGATAGTCTGGGTCTGCGGGTCCTGGGTATTGGGTCCCTCCGCCTTGCCCGCACACGCCAGGAGTGGCGCCGCCGTAAGCATCAGGGCTGCCAGCATCCGACCGTTCATGACCTACTCCTTTGGAGGAACTGGCGGGTTCGCCGCAGATACGACGGTAGCCCCCGCGCCGGAACGGCGCGCGGCCAGTCGTCGGCACGGTAGAAGGCATCCGAGCCGCCGTCGACGAAAACGACACTGCCGCAGAGAAAGTCAGCGGAGTCGGACAGCATGAACACCACCCAGTCGGCGAGTTGGCCCGCGTCGCCGAATCCGCCGATGGGCACCGGGAACCGGCGGATGTTGCGAGCCTCGGCCGGTGTGGCCAGTTGGCGTTCCAGCAACGGAGTCAGAATGGCGCCTGGCGCGAGCGCATTGAGACGAATGCCCGCCCCGGCCCACTCGCGCGTCACCGCGTTGCGGCGCACCCAGCGACTGACGGCGATCTTGGACGCGGCATAGGCCATCGGAGGTCCGGCAGGGCCGAGCAGCGCATAGGTGCGCACCGCCTTGTCCGCATCGCCGGCCAGCAGTGCCCGCACCGCGCGCCCGGGAACCACGGGCACCGTCGTGGTCGAGTTCGACGAGAACACAACCACTTTCGCCCGCTCCGCGGCAGCCAGCGCAGGCCGCCACGCTTCCAGCAGTTCGACAACCCCGAAGTAGTTGACCTCGGTGATCAGCCGTTCGGCACCCTTGGTCGGCCCGAGACCGGCGGCGAGCACCGCACCGTCGAGTGCTCCGCCGCACGCGTCCAGCACGGCTTTGGCGCCAGCAACGCGGCCGGCCGCCGTCGACAGGTCAGCCAGAATCGCAGCATTCTTGATGTCGACCTCGATGACCGTGTGGCCGGCGCCCTTGAGTTTGGTGACGACGGCTGCGCCCATGCCCGATGCCGAACCGGTTACTGCGTAGTTACCCACCGATCAAGTATGGCCGCCTCGGTTGAACAAAAAAGCGGATGCCACCGGAGTTACCCGACAGCATCCGCCTTTTCGTTGCGCTGTTAGGTCCAGAAGTCGTTCATTGGAACGGCGTACTGGTCGTTCTTGGTCAGGTAGCCGTACTGGCTGGTCAGGCCGAGCGCCTCTTCGACCGTCCGCAACGCGCTGTAGTGGTCGTACTGCTGGGCGCTGGTGAACGCCCCGCTCTTCATACCGGCCGCAATAGCGCCCGGAGAAGCGATGACCACCGTGACGATGTGGTTGGCATCCTTACTGAAGCCCAGGTAGGTGTTGTTGTTGTCCTCATCGAAGGTGACGATGATCGCCGACCGCCTGGTCGGGTCATTCCAGACC
>CAIOYU010000712.1 GCA_903862565.1 uncultured Actinomycetes bacterium
GCTCATGTCCGCGGGCGCCGACACCCTGGCTGCCGAACTCGACACCGTGCTGGGCACGGCGTGGGACGAGGCGCTGGAGGCCTACCGCGACGGCGGCGACGCCGGTGAGGTCAGCTGGCTGAGCCGGGGCGTCGGCTAGTTACGCAGCCACTCAGAACGGCGGCGGCCTGTTGCGCTCGGCCACGTGCACGTCGTTGAGCGCCCGCTCGCAACGGATCCGGTAGGCGCGGTCGGCGCTGCGTGATCGTCGCCGCGTCGGCATCATCAGGCCGCGGTCGCCGGCCTGCGGTACCGCAGCATTGGCCGCCACCGGCCCGGTATCGGTATTCCAACCGGGGAACATCATCCGGCTTCCGGGGTACGTCGTGTACGTGCGTCCGGTCGGCGATGTCCAGACGATTGTGCCGTCCGGCGACTGTTCATCGCGCCAGCCACCCTTGCCGGTCCAGAAAGTCTTGAGCAAGTGATGTTTACGGCACAGACAGCGAAGGCCTGACGGATGAGTCGGGCCGAACGGCCATGGGATCGCGTGGTCGATATCGCAGGCTTCGGCGGGCCTGTCGCAGTTGGGGAACCGGCAGGTCAGATCGCGCATCCGGACGAACTCGTCAAGGGCGGTCGCGGGCCGGTATTGCGGTTCTGCGCCGTCGACCGGCTTGCGCAGGTGCCTCACCTTCGCGCCGCTACCGATCAATTCGGCCAGCAGTGGAGTAGGGACGATGCCACCGCCGACGATGATCGCCGAACCCGGACCGTCGGCCGGCCTGGCGCCGTCGGGCGCGGAGTCGGCAAGTACGTGGACGACGACACTTGCCGCGCGGGCGTCCGGCCCGGCTGTCAGGCACTGCGGATTACCGCACTGACAGCTCAACCGATGGCCGCCCGCCGCAAGTGTTCCCAGCGCATCGGCCCGGCGCTGGCCGATGGTGCGAGGGTCGTCTTCGCAGACCTCATGGGCCATCTCGGTGAGGCGGCGTTCGAGTACGGCGGCGTCGGTGGCGTACAGCCGCCCCCACAATGAGGCCGTTCCCGCCTCGTGGTTCTGTGCGCCGATCGTCACATCGCGGCTCTGCGTGCCGGCCCGGGTGCGGCGCAGCGCCCCGGGATCGTGTCGATCGACCCAGACGTCGATGGCCTGATCGAGTTTGTACTGCGACAGTGCGCCCCACCGGACGGAGTGATCGGCGATGGCAGCGTCGATGAGGGCCAACGCCTCGGCATCCTGCACCAGATCGGTCCGCCAGGCGATCGCCGAAACAACGCGGGCGCTGAGCCGGCCCTCGAGGAACAGCGTCGCGACCATGGGCAACCGCTGGCGCAGCGCCATGCTGAGGTGCATCTGGCCGGAGGCGCGGGCGTGGCCTACTCCCAGGGCGGCCGATACCTCGGCGGCCGCGGCATCCCACTCGTCACAGGACCAGTGCGCGCGTTCGTCGTCTCCGCAACGCCGATGGACCAGTTCGGCGATGGCCGCGAGTCGGTGTGCCGCGGCTGCCGCTTCAGCGGCGGCCCATTGCTCGATCGCGGCCACGACCATGAGGTCCGTGGCACCCGCCAATTCATCATCGAACATACGTTCGATCATGCCCGAGCAGTCTGACAAATTTCCGCCGCGGGGGATTACCCACGGCTCACGCGGGGTACGCACTCCCTGAGTGGGACCTTTGGACCCACGGAGTCGGCCCGCCACTGGGAGATCAACCTGGGAGTGGCGGGCCGATTCTTATGCCCGCACCCCGCGTCACGGCTGCGGAACGAGAATCCGTAACGCCCCCGGCACCGCGGAGATCTCCGCGGGCAGCGGGCAGACGTAGTCGCCATCGGCGTAGGCGTTGATGCCGGCCGATTCCACCCGCACGGTGTGCGCGCGGTCGGTGCTGACCTCA
>CAIOYU010000713.1 GCA_903862565.1 uncultured Actinomycetes bacterium
CGCGCGAAATTGGAACACGCCTACGACGATCTGGCGTCGGCCGCGATGCGGCAATTGCGTGAGATCGGCGGCGACGAGGCTGTCAAGACCTTCGCGCGGCGGCGCATCGACACGATCCTCGCCGGGATCACCCCGGCCGAGGATTCCAGCGCGGTCGCCGGAGCGGCGGACGACGTCGCCGATGCGTTGTCCCAGGCGGGATACGCAACCACCACCACCCGGGTCGATGGCCGATTCCAGGGGATTCAGATCTGCCAGCACCACTGCCCGGTTTCCCATGTGGCAGAGGAGTTCCCGGAACTGTGCGAGGCCGAGCAGGAGGCCATCTCCGAAGTGCTCGGTACACACGTGCAGCGCCTGGCGTCGATCGTCAACGGCGACTGCGCCTGCACCACCCACGTTCCGCTGACCGTCACCTTCGGTGAAGCACGCGGGAGCATCCGCAACGAACAAGGAGAGTCGGCATGACGACAAGCCCGGAGGTTCAGCCACTCAGCCAGGACGAGACCATCGCCTCGCTGGGCCACTACGGCTACGGCTGGGCGGACTCCGACGTCGCCGGCGCCAGCGCGAAACGCGGCCTCTCCGAAGCCGTCGTCCGCGACATCTCGGCGAAGAAGAGCGAACCGGAGTGGATGCTCGACGTCCGCCTGAAGGCGCTGCGCACCTTCGAGAAGAAGCCCATGCCGAACTGGGGATCCAACCTCGAAGGCATCGACTTCGACAACATCAAGTACTTCGTGCGCTCCACCGAGAAGCAGGCGACAACCTGGGAAGAACTGCCCGAGGACATCAAGCGCACCTACGACCGACTCGGTATCCCCGAGGCGGAGAAGCAGCGCCTCGTTTCCGGTGTCGCGGCTCAGTACGAGAGCGAGGTGGTGTACCACCAGATCCGCGAAGACCTTGAGGCCCAAGGGGTTATCTTCCTCGACACCGACAGCGGTCTACGGGAGCACCCGGAGCTTTTCAAGCAGTACTTCGGCACCGTGATCCCGGCCGGGGACAACAAGTTCTCCGCGCTCAACACCGCGGTGTGGTCGGGCGGATCGTTCATCTACGTGCCGCCGGGTGTGCACGTCGACATTCCTCTGCAGGCCTATTTCCGGATCAACACCGAGAACATGGGCCAGTTCGAGCGGACGCTGATCATCGCCGACGAAGGCTCCTACATCCACTACGTGGAGGGGTGTACCGCCCCGATCTACAAGAGCGACTCGCTGCACTCCGCGGTGGTCGAGATCATCGTCAAACCCGGTGCGCGCGTTCGCTACACCACCATCCAGAACTGGTCGAACAACGTCTACAACCTGGTCACCAAGCGCGCCCGCGCCGAGGCCGGGGCCACGATGGAATGGGTCGACGGCAACATCGGCTCCAAGGTCACCATGAAGTACCCGGCGGTCTGGATGACCGGCGAGCACGCCAAGGGCGAGGTGCTCTCGATCGCCTTCGCTGGCGAGGGGCAGCACCAGGATACCGGCGCCAAGATGCTGCATCTCGCGCCGAACACCTCGAGCAACATCGTGTCCAAGTCGGTGGCCCGCGGTGGAGGCCGAGCGTCCTACCGTGGCCTGGTCCAGATCAACAAGGGCGCCCACGGTTCGCGTTCCAGCGTGAAATGCGATGCGCTGCTGGTCGACACGATCAGCCGGAGCGACACCTATCCCTACGTCGACATCCGTGAGGACGACGTCACCATGGGCCACGAGGCCACCGTGTCGAAGGTCAGCGAAGACCAGCTGTTCTACCTGATGAGTCGCGGACTGACCGACGACGAAGCGATGGCCATGGTTGTCCGCGGATTCGTGGAGCCCATCGCCAGGGAACTTCCGATGGAGTACGCGCTGGAACTCAACCGGCTCATCGAACTGCAGATGGAAGGTGCGGTCGGCTGATGGGTGGCGCAACGCTCTCGCTCAACAAGGGTGAGCAATTCAGTTCCTTCGACGTCGCGGCCTTCGAGGTACCCGGCGGCCGCGACGAGATCTGGCGGTTCACCCCGCTGAAGCGCCTGCGCGGCCTTCATGACGGCTCCGCCGCGGGCACCGGAACGGCCACGATCGCGGTGAGCGACCAGGCCGGTGTGACGGTGGAGACCGTAAGCCGGGCCGATGAGCGCCTCGGCCAGGGGGGTGTCCCCGCCGATCGGGTCGCCGCCCAGGCATTTTCGGCCTTCGAGGCCGCGACCGTCGTCACCGTCGGCCGCAACGTGCACACCGATACTCCGATCGAGGTCGTCGTCACTGGTCCCGGCGTCGGAAAGACCGCCTTCGGGCATCTGCAGTTCCGCGTCGAGGAACTGGCCGAAGCCGTGGTCGTCATCGACCTGCGCGGCAGCGGAACCTATGCCGACAACGTCGAATTCGTCGTCGCCGACGCAGCCCGACTGACCGTGGTCTGGATCGCCGACTGGGCCGACGACATGGTGCACGTCAGCGCACAGCACGCCCGGTTGGGCAAGGATGCGGTGCTGCGCCATGTCGCTGTCACCCTGGGCGGCGACGTGGTCCGGATCGCGGTGACGGTGCGCTACGACGCCCCGGGCGGCGACGCCGAATTGCTCGGCCTGTATTTCGCCGACGCCGGCCAGCACCAGGAGTCGCGACTGCTGGTCGACCACGCCCAACCGAACTGCCGGTCCAGCGTGATGTACAAGGGTGCGTTGCAGGGCGACCCGGAGTCCAAGAAGCCTGACGCGCATACGGTCTGGGTCGGCGACGTGCTGATCCGGGCGGAAGCCACCGGAACCGACACCTTCGAGGTGAACCGCAACCTGGTGCTCACCGACGGTGCGCGTGCTGACTCCGTGCCCAACCTCGAGATCGAGACCGGCGAGATCGTCGGCGCCGGACACGCCAGTGCCACCGGCAGATTCGACGATGAGCAACTGTTCTACCTGCAGGCCCGGGGAATCCCGGATGAGCAGGCCCGCCGGCTCGTGGTGCGGGGCTTCTTCGGCGAGATCATCTCCAAGATCGCGATCCCGGAGGTCCGGGATCGCCTGACCGACGCCATCGAAACCGAACTGGCCAAAACCGAATCGAGAGCGACCGCATGAGCACACTGGAAGTCAAGGATCTGCACGTCTCCGTCACCAACGCCGACGGCTCGGAGAAGGAGATTCTCAAGGGCGTCAACCTCACCGTGAAGTCGGGGGAGACCCATGCTGTTATGGGCCCCAACGGATCCGGCAAGTCGACGTTGTCCTACGCCATCGCCGGACATCCCAAGTACCACGTCACGTCGGGCTCGATCACCCTCGATGGCGAAGACGTGCTGGCGATGAGCGTCGACGAGCGGGCCCGCGCCGGTCTGTTCCTGGCGATGCAGTACCCGGTTGAGGTGCCCGGTGTGTCGATGTCGAACTTCCTGCGCACCGCGGCGACCGCCGTGCGCGGCGAAGCGCCCAAGCTGCGGCTGTGGGTCAAAGAAGTGAAGACCGCACTGGCCGATCTGGAGATCGATCCGCAGTTCTCCGAGCGCAGCGTCAACGAGGGCTTCTCCGGCGGCGAGAAGAAGCGCCACGAGATCCTGCAACTGGGGCTTCTCAAGCCGAAGTTCGCCATCCTCGACGAGACCGACTCCGGCCTTGACGTCGACGCCCTCCGGGTCGTGAGCGAGGGGGTGAACCGCTTCGCCGAGGCCGAGCACGCCGGCGTTCTGCTGATCACCCACTACACCCGCATCCTGCGTTACATCCACCCGCAATTCGTTCACGTGTTCGTCGACGGGCGCATCGTGGAGTCCGGCGGCCCGGAACTCGCCGATGAATTGGAAGAGAACGGCTACGAGCGATTTACCAAGGCGGGGGCGGCGTCCTAGCAATGGCGATGGCGGCACCGGTGGGTGCGAGGCTGGACGTGGAGCACATCCGCGCGGACTTCCCGATCCTGAGCAGGGTGATGCGGGGCGGAAAGCAACTTGCCTACCTCGATTCCGGCGCGACCGCTCAGAAGCCCCTGCAGGTCCTCGACGCCGAGAGTCACTTCCTGACGACGTCGAACGGGGCAGTGCACCGCGGTGCGCACCAGTTGATGGAGGAAGCCACCGACGCCTTCGAGGACGGCCGGGCCGACATCGCCCGCTTCGTCGGTGCCGGTGACGGCGAGCTGGTGTTCACCAAGAACGCCACCGAGGCGCTCAACCTGGTGTCGTATGTGCTGGGCGACAGCCGGTTTACCGGTGCAGTCGGTCCCGGCGACGTCATCGTCACCACCGAACTGGAACACCACGCCAACCTGATCCCGTGGCAGGAACTGGCGCGCCGGACCGGGGCAACCCTGCGGTGGTACGGCGTCGACGACGACGGGCGGTTGGACCTCGACTCGCTGCACCTCGACGAGCGGGTGAAGGTGGTGGCCTTCACCCACCACTCCAACGTCACCGGAACCGGCGCCCCCGTCGCGGAAATGGTGAAGCGGGCCAAGGCAGTCGGGGCGCTGACGGTGCTCGACGCCTGCCAGTCTGCGCCGCACCAGTCGGTCGACTTCGGATCCATGGGTGTCGATTTCGCCGCTTTCTCAGGCCACAAGATGCTCGGCCCGACCGGAATCGGGGGCCTCTACGGCCGCACAGAGCTACTGGAAGCACTGCCGCCGTTCCTCACCGGCGGCTCGATGATCGAGACGGTCACCATGGAGGCGGCCACGTATGCGGCACCGCCCCAGCGGTTCGAGGCCGGAACGCAGATGATCTCGCAGGTCGTCGGATTGGCAGCTGCGGCAAGGTATCTCAGCGGAGTCGGGATGGACGTGGTCGCAGCCCACGAGGCCGAACTGGTGGCCGCCACGCTGGAGGGCCTGGCCGGCATCCCGCAGGTGCGCGTCGTCGGGCCCGCCGATCCCGCGGAACGCCGCTCCCCGGTGGCCTTCGTCGTCGACGGTGTGCACGCCCACGACGTCGGACAGGTTCTCGACGACGAGGGAGTCGCCGTCCGTGTCGGCCACCACTGCGCCGCGCCTCTGCATCGCCGGTTCGGCCTCGCCGCCACGGTTCGGGCTTCCTTCGCTGTGTACAACACCCTGGACGAGGTTGACCGCCTCGTCGCCGGCGTGCGCCGCGCGATCGCCTTTTTCGGGGACCGGCGGGCAGCAGCGGAGCGACCCGGGGACA
>CAIOYU010000714.1 GCA_903862565.1 uncultured Actinomycetes bacterium
CGCGGGCTTTGTCCGGATCTTCGTCGGCAACGGCACCGCGGACAATCCCAACGCGGGCATCCTGCTGGGCAACGGCTACAGCTGGACCGGCTACGGCGGGGTGTGCACCAGCGGCGCATGCACCGGCGGTAAGAGCGGGCTTATCGGTAACGGCGGCAACGGATTCCACGGCGGCGACGGCGGCAACGCCGGCTGGTTCGGCAACGGCGGAAACGGTGGTGCTGCCGTCCTCGCGGGTGGTGCGGGTGGCCGCGGCGGCAGCGGCGGTCTTCTCACCGGCGGTGGCGGGAAAGGTGGCAACGGGGCTGCGCAACCGGATAAGGCCGGCGGCGGAGTCGGCGGCGCCGGGGGTGCCGGTGGCACCGGGGCGATGGTGTTCGGGCCGGGCGGTGCCGGCGGCGACGGCGGTCAAGGCGTCATCGCCGGTGGGAACGGCGGAAACGGCGGCGCGACAGGGCTGTTCGGGTTGTGGCACATCTTCTTCAAGCCCGGGACCGGTGGCCGCGGCGGCTTCGGTGGCGATCTCGGCGGCACGGGCGGCGCCGGCGGCGACGTCGGGCTGCTCTCGGTCTTGGGCACCGGTGCTGCCGGTGGTCTCGGCGGTGACGGCGGCATCGGCGGTGCCGGCGGCTCGGGCGGTCGGGGTGGCCTTCTCGGCGGTGCAGGTGGCGTCGGCGGTGATGGCGGCATCGGCACCCAGGGAGCCGGGGGTGGTGGTGGTGACGGCGGAGACACCGGCGGGTTATCGCTCGGGGGCAACGGCGGAGCAGGCGGGGCCGGCGGGGCCGGCGGAGCGGGACTTGCGGGCCTGACCGCTGGGACGCCGGGAGGCACCGGGGGAGCCGGCGGCCCGGGCGGTGGCGGGGGAAATGCCGGGTGGGTGTTCGGGCGCGGCGGAGCGGGCGGTGCCGGCGGGGTCGGTGGCGTCGGCGGTCAGGGCGGCGCGGCCGCGGCCGGCGGAACCGGCGGCACGGGAGGTTCCGGGGGTCTGGGCGGCACTGGCCGGACGTTGATCCTGCTGCGCACCCCGGGCAGCGGCGGCGCCGGTGGCACCGGGGGAGCCGGCGGCACGGGAGGCGGCAGCACCGGCGGTTCAGGTGCTCCCGGTGACCCCGGGACCGCGGGCAGCCCGGACGGCGCGGGTGGGGCCGGCGGGGCCGGCGGGAGGGGCGGACGGCCGTCGCCCACCGTCTCGTCGTTCAGTACGACGGTGGCCAATCCCGTTACCGCCGTCAAGGATTCGACCGGCCATCTCTGGTTCGGCAACGCCGACCCCTCGGGTCTCGCGCCGTTCGTCACCCGCGTCAACGGCGGTGCGAGCCCGACCCTCACCGCGATCGACACCGGTGTGCCCGATCCGGTGACCGCCACCGTCGACACCGCCGGGCAGGTGTGGTTCGGCCAGACCGGCGGCGGCAACGCGGTGGTGCGCATCAGCGGCGACCTCTCGGGCACGCCGACCGTCTCGCTGTTCAGCACACCGGTGACCAACCCGGCCTGGCCCGTCGTGGACCGCAACGGCAGCCTGTGGTTCGGCAGCTTCGACCCGACGACCCGTCTGATCGTCCGCGTCAGCGGCGACCTCACCGGCACCCCGACCGTCACGGCGTTCGACACCGGTGTGCCCAATCCGGTGACTGCGGTCCTCGATGGCAACGGAAACCTGTGGTTCGGCAACTTCGTCGGCGACGGCAGTAGTTCGGTCGTGCGGGTCAGCGGCGACCTGGCCGGCACCCCGACCATCACCGCCGTCGACAC
>CAIOYU010000715.1 GCA_903862565.1 uncultured Actinomycetes bacterium
ACGCCGACGGCCACCGGATCTGGGGTGATCTGTCGGTGAGCTGTCTGCGAAAGCCCAACGGCGAGGTCGAGAATTTCGTCTCCCAGTTCATCGACATCACAGCGGAGATGGAGTCACGGGAACAGCTCGTCAAGGGCGAGGAGGAAAAACGTCATCTCGCCGAACGTCTCGCAACGGAGTTGGGGAACGCCGCCGCCTACGTCTCCTCGATCCTGCCCGGGAGCCTCACCGGGCCCGTACGGGTGTCCTCTCGTCACCTGCCTTCGGAGGAGCTGGCCGGGGACTGCTTCGATTACCGGTGGATCGATGACGACCACCTGATCGTCTACCTCGTCGACGTGTCCGGCCACGGGATCGGGCCGGCGTTGTTGTCGATCTCGGTGCATAACCTGCTGCGTTCGGGGTCCCTGCCCGCGACCACGCTGCTGACCCCGGAGAAGGTGCTGTCCGACCTGAACCATCGGTTCCAGATGGAGGACCAGGACTGGAACTACTTCACGATGTGGTTCGGGGTCTACGAACTGTCCTCGCGCACACTGCGCTACGCGAGTGCGGGCGCACCGCCGGCCATCGCGATCATCACCGCGGTCACGCCCGGGCCGCCGGAGTTGCTGGCCACCGATGGCGAACCCATCGGGATGTTCGCCGACACGGTCTTCACCCCGCACAGCTATGCCGTGGATCCCGGTAGTCGAATCCTGCTGTTCAGCGACGGTGCTTTCGAGCTTCCGCTTGGCGATGGCCGGCAGTTCTCGCTGGGGGAGTTCACGAACTTGTACAGCCGACTGGCCGCGTCACCTGAACTGTCCCTCGGCGCGCTCGTCGAATCACTGCGAAGTCTCGTGCCATCGGCCACCTTCGACGACGACTGCTCGTTGGTCCTGCTCGAATTCGATTGACGTGCAGGTGTAATCGCCTGCGATGTCAAGGGTGAACATGCAGCTCAGAGGGCTGTTCGGGGCCTGCTCGGGTTTCCGTCAAGATTCCTATCAACATCCCGGCTAGCATCGGATGAGAGACCGGGTCGTGAGGACGCCGCAAGGGGTGCAGCGCAGGACAGCCCATCTGAAGGAATCGCAGATATGACCGCCGACGCCACCGAACGGACGTTGGTCCCCGCGCTGGCCACGGCCACCCTCGATTTCGAGTACTCGGGCGATCGTGCACTGGGTCGGCGCGGGCTTCGCCCGGACCACCCGCGGGTCAGCGTCGTCGTCCCGGCGAAGAACGAAGCGGATAACATCCGCGAGGTTCTGCCCTATCTGAGCAGCTACTACGAGGTCGTCGTCGTCGTCAGCGAGGATGACCACGAGTCGGCCCAGGCGGCGCGGATCGCGTTGCCCTCAGCGAAAGTCGTCTACCAGACCCGCAAGGGCAAAGGCAACGCACTGGTGTGCGGATTCGAGGCGGCCAACGGCGATGTGATCGTCACCTTCGACGTCGACGGGTCAGCGGATCCACACGAGATTCCCCGCTTCGTCAAAGCCCTCGCCAACGGCTCCGATCTGGCCAAGGGGAGCAGGTTCTGCCCGGGCGGTGGCAGCCAGGACATCACCCAGTTCCGTTCGATGGGCAACTACGGTCTCAACGTCCTGGCCAGTGGGCTGACCGGGACGCGTTTCACCGACCTGTGCTACGGCTACAACGCCTTCTGGGCCGATCAACTGCCTGTCCTCTGTCTGCCCGACATCGACGCCGAGACGCCCCAGGTCGGCGATGGGTTCGAAATCGAAGCCATGATCATCGGCCGGTTCGCCCTCGCCAAAGCCATCATCATCGAAGTCCCGAGCTACGAATACGACCGCTACTACGGCGACACCAATCTCAACGCGATCCGGGACGGCTTCCGCGTCCTCTGGACCCTGTTGCGGGACCGCTTCCACCGCCGCCGCTATCGGACACTCGCCAGTCGGCTCCGCGCCGTCGGTACCTCGGTGGGCAAGCCGTTCTGGATGCTGGCCAACCCGATGGTCAAGGCCCTGGCGGCCGCGCCCGGCGCCGATTTCCCCTCCGAGATCCAGCGCACCCTCGACAACGCGTGGGCGGCCCACAGCGAAGTGCCCGAAGGGACTCGCATGGACGTGGCGATCGCCGCTGCCGAGGTGGGTAACAACATCCTCGATCACGCGGGTCGGGGGCGGGACCTGCAGATCAAGATGGACCTCTGGGTGCGCGACGGTCAGGTGTGCATCGAATTCACCGACGACGGCTTGCCCGTCGAACTGGACCTCGCCTCAGTCCGCATGCCCGACGTGATGGCCGAGAACGGTCGCGGTTTGGCTCTGGCACGGGCCTGCCTCAGCGATCTGGCGTACCACCGCGATGAAGACGGCAACCGTTGGACGCTGGTCAGCCGACGATTCGGTTAACGTCAGGTCGTACTTGATCACTCCTCGTGGTGGTGCCCATTGTGTTCGGGCGGTCCCTGCGGATGTTGGGCTTGGGCCGGCTCTCGACGGTGATCGTGGTTCTGCAGGCCGGACGCCACCCCCAATGTGACCACGACCGCGATCACCGAATTCGCTATGAGCAGCACCATTGCGGCGCCGATGATGGTCACCGGTTCGGCACGATCGGCTCGGAGCCACGCCCACGCGGCCCCCATGACGACGTAACACTCCAGCAGCAGAGCGCAGATCCCGGCGGCCTGTACGACTTCCGGCTCTCCGGCGTGCGGCCCCAACGGAAGTCCCTCCGTCCGCGAAACGACCCACAGCGCGGCCAG
>CAIOYU010000716.1 GCA_903862565.1 uncultured Actinomycetes bacterium
CACCTGCGGCTCAACGTCGGCTGCCCGCGCAGCAAGGTCGAACGCGGTCTCGACGGACTGATCCGCGCGCTGGATCGGCTTTCGTAAATCCTTGAAACAAGGCCACACCGGTAGCCTCAGCCGATGAGAGAGATGTCTGGTCCGTTCTCCCGGCGCGACGCACTCCGCTACGCCGCCATCGTGTCGGGACTGGCCGGGCTGGGTGTCGCATCTGCAAGTGCCGGCAGTCCTGAGGCGATGGCCGATGATGCGATTGGCACTGTGCTGTTCACCGGCGGCGTGATCTGGACCGGTTCCCACGACACCGATGCGCTTCTCGTGGTCGACGGGGTGGTTCGCGCCATCGGCGAGGAAGCCCGACTCGACGCCCCGGCCGAGGTGACCTCCGTCGACCTCGATGGCGGCTTTCTGATGCCGTCCTTCGGGGACGGCCACGCCCACCCGCTGAACGGGGGTTTGGAGAAGTTGGGCCCTGACATCCGTTCCTGCGGTTCGGTACACGAGATCCTCACCGCCGTGCAGGCCTACGCCGCGGAGCACCCCCGAGAGGAATGGATTGTCGGGGCTTCCTACAACAGCAGCCTGGCCCCCGAGGGACTCTTCGACGCCCGGTGGCTGGACTCGGTGGTGGCGGATCGCCCGGTCGTACTGCGGGCCTCTGACTACCACACAGTCTGGTGCAATTCCGCGGCCCTCGAACGCGCCGGCATCACCCCCGATACCCCCGACCCGGTCCTCGGCGAAATACCTCATCGTGCCGACGGATCCGTGCTGGGAACCCTGCGCGAGTGGGGGGCCGTCGACCTGGTCATGAACGTCATGCCGCCCCCCGACCAACAGGTCCGCGTCGACGCGCTGGGCACCGGCGAGGACTATTTCCTGGCCCGGGGCGTGACCTGGGTTCAGGACGCCTGGGTTGAGCCCGATGCCCTCGATACCTACCTCGCGGCCGCCGAGACCGGCAGGCTCCGGATGAGATTCAATCTCGCGCTCTACGCCGATCCCCGCGCGTTCGACACCCAGGTGCGCGCCTTCGCCGAGGCGCAACGGCGCGCAGCGGCGACTGGGTCGCCGTTCCTGACTGCCAACACCGTGAAGTTCTTCGCCGACGGGGTGGTGGAGAGCGAAACCGCTGCGCTGCTGGCGCCCTACTGCTCCGGGCTGCACAATCACGGCCAACTCAACTGGAGCGGTGACGCCTTGGCCGAGGCCGCCGCCCGGGTTGACGACCTCGGCCTGCAGATCCACATCCACGCCATAGGCGATGCCGCCGTGCGCCAGGCCCTTGATGCGATCGAATTGGTGCAACGGTGCAACGGTTTACGGGATCGCAGGCCGGTGATCGCCCACGACCAATTGGTCAGCGACTCCGATATCGGGCGGTTCGCCGCGCTCGGGGTCATCCCGAACATGCAGCCGCTATGGGCCCAGATGGACCCGACGATGACGACGCTGACCATCCCCCGGCTCGGCGCGGCGCGCTCCGAGCAGCAGTACCGGATGGCCAGCCTGGCCGGCACCGGGGCGGCGCTGGCGTTCGGCTCGGACTGGCCGGTGGCCTCTGGGGCACCATTGGACGGACTCGCGGTGGCGGTATCGCGTCGAACTCCCGAGGGCAACCCCGCAGGCGGGTGGATGCCTGGTGAGATCCTGCCGATCGATCGGGCTCTGTCGGCCTATACCGCCGGGGTGGCCTACCAAGCTTTCGGCGAGAGGACGTGGGGCACCATCGTCGCCGGCTCCAGCGCCGATCTCGTGTGGCTGGACCGCGACCCGCGTCGGACCCCCGCCCTGGACCTTCCGGGCATCGAGGTGCTCACCACCTACCTTTGTGGTGAACCGGCCTACAGCGCGACGGCGTAACCTTCACGCCATCAAGAGCGGGAACTGTCGGACACCGGGACTCCAAGTGGTGTGTACTGCATAAGGTCGCCCGGTCCCCGCGCGGACAGTTCGCTCATCGGACTCGGAAGGTGTCGTAATGACCACACGCCGTCCCCTGCTCGCCGGCGTAGTCGCCGCATGCCTGATGGTGGCCACCGCCGCGTGCACCAGTGGAACCTCCGGCGAGCAGGCGGTCAGTACTTCCGGTTCGGCGGCGACGAGTTCCGTTGCGGCCGAATCAAGTTCCGCCGGCGCCGCGACCCGCCTGGAATCGCTGTACGCGGGCCCGGGTGTGGTGTTCCGCGGCCCGGAGAACTGCGTTTCGCTCGACCCCAACGCCGATGCCTGGTCGGACCCGGCGGTGCTGAAATTCTGCGCGGTCAAAGATGTCTTCGGGGCGTTCGGCGGTCCGTCCTCGGGGGCGGATCCGGCTGATTTCGTCGAAGCAAAGGGCCGGATGGAATTCAGCCAGCCCGTCGATTGCGCGACAGTCGGGCCGCTCGCCGACGGCAAGCACGACGGCTGCGCCGTGGTGACAGGCGCAGCGACCCTGTTACGCAAGGGTGTGCCGGTCCGCCTGTTCGGTGTGTGCGGGAAGCCGGTGGCGAAGGACTGCGCGGTTCTGGGCACCATCACCGATCCGAATTGGACGCCCGACGGCGTCTATCTACTGATGGATCCAGCGCTGGTCGACGTTCACTGCCAGTACGCCCAGGACAACACGGTCCTCGACGGCTGTAACGAAGGGGATGCCCGCACGGCCGGCCAGAAACTGCCGCTGTGTTCGGTTGATGCGACGAACCCCCGGTGCGAGTACGGCCCCAACGACGGAGACAAGATGCTGGCGGCCTACAAGGATTACTGCACCAAGGACCCGCAGAACTGCCTGGAGAACCAACTCGAAGCGCAGTGGGGACCGGAATCGATAGTCGCCATCGGTTACGTCAATCGCACCGATCAGGCCAACGATTGCGAGAACTCACGAAGGAAGGCAACGAATTTCACCGATGCGGTCAACGCCAAGTGGGGCAGGAACCTTCCGATGGTCCAGATATCTCTTGATGTCTCCAAGGATGCGATCGGATTCGCCGATGCCGCCGCAGGTTGCACCGCGTAGCGGCTACCAGGGCATCCGGCGGGCCACGCCGTCGTCGATCATCTGCTGAAAGTGCTCGGTGATGGTCTTATCGGCCGGCCGGTAGGTCAGTCCCAACTCATCCCGGCTGCGGCTGTTGTCAAAGGCCACGGGGTAGCCCACGTTGAGGTCGACGTACTTTCGGGTCAGCCCCACAACGGGTGCTATCGCCTTGATGATCATCTTGGGCGCCGTCATCCGCGGGAACGGGTACAGCTGGCCGTACCGGCGGCGCAGGATCTTGCCGATCTCCAGCAGCGTCAGCGAGTCGGCGTTGACGATGTAGCGGCCGTGAGCCTCGGGGGTGAACCCGGCGCGCAGATGGGCATCGGCGACGTCGCGCACGTCCACCACACCCATGGTCAAGTCGGGAGCCCCGGCCAGCATGGTGCCGTCGATGAACTGCTTCATCGTGCTCAGGCTGGCGGAATCACTGGCACTGGTCAGGGCGGGCCCGAGTACCAGACCGGGGTGGATGGTGACCATGTCCCAGCGATCCTGCGCCTTCTGGTA
>CAIOYU010000717.1 GCA_903862565.1 uncultured Actinomycetes bacterium
CGCTCAGCTCATCCATGCAGGAGTACTTCGCCGGGCGTGACCCTCAGCTCGGTTTCAGTGCGACGGGCCTGATGGGCGACTGACGCTCTTGGGTGACCGGCGCTACCGGGCGGCTGGTGGGCCCTTGGTGTCCTCCAGGGCATCGAGGAACGCGCGCGCCCAGAGGTCCACGTCGTGGGTCAGCACCTGCCGGCGCAGGGCCCGCATCCGGCGCCGGCCCTCCTCGGGTGTCTGCCTCATCGCGGCTTCGATGGCGTCCTTGACGCCCTCGAGGTCGTGCGGGTTGGTCAGGTATGCCTGACGTAATTCTGCTGCTGCACCGGTGAATTCGCTGAGCACCAACGCACCGCCCAAGTCGCTGCGGCAGGCGACGTACTCCTTAGCGACCAGGTTCATTCCGTCTCGCAGTGGGGTCACCAGCATCACGTCGGCAGCCACGAAGAATGCGATCAGTTCATCGCGGGGCACTGCCCGATGTATGTAGTGCACCGCCGGGTGCCCGAGTTCGCTGTACTCGCCGTTGATGTGGCCGACCTGTTGTTCGATCTCCTTGCGAAGGATTCGGTACCCCTCGACGCGCTCCCGACTGGGGGTGGCCAATTGCACCAGGACGGTGTCTTCACACTTGACCCGGCCTTCGGCGAGCAACTCCGAATACGCCTTGAGGCGGACGTCGATGCCCTTGGTGTAGTCCATTCTGTCGACGCCGAGCATGATCTTGCGGGGATTGCCCAGTTCGACGCGAATCTGCTTGGCGCGCTGCCGGATCGCGCGGTTGCGGGCCATGCTGTCCAGTTCGGCGGAATCGATGGAGATCGGAAACGCGCCGACCTTCACGATCCGCGAATCCAGGGTCACCTCGCCGGGCCGCGACCGAACGCCCACCGACGCCCGGGAGGTCCCCGCGCCGGCCAGGCGCCGTGAAAGGAACAGGAAGTTCTGCGCACCGTCGGCGAGGTGGAAGCCCACCAGGTCGGCTCCCAACAGGCCGTCGATGATCTCCGACCGCCATGGCAGCTGCATGAACAGTTCGATCGGGGGGAACGGGATGTGCATGAAGAAGCCGATGGTCAGGTCGGGCCTCAGGGTCCGCAGCATCTTGGGCACCAACTGCAGTTGGTAGTCCTGCACCCACACCGTGGCGTTCTTGGCGGCGACCCGCGCGGTGGCCTCGGCGAAGCGCCGGTTGACGTCGACATAGCTGTCCCACCAGTCGCGGTGGTAGATCGGCTTGACGATGACGTCGTGGTACAACGGCCAGAGTGTGCCGTTGGAGAAGCCCTCGTAGTAGAGCTCGACGTCCTCGGCGCTCAGCCGCACCGGATGCAGTTGCAGACCCTCCTGGACGATCGGCTCCTCGTCGCCGTCGACCACACCGGGCCACCCGACCCAGGCTCCACGCTGCTTTCGCAGCAGCGGCTCCAGCGCGGTCACCAGACCGCCCGGGCTGCGCTTCCAGGCCACGGATCCATCCGGCTGCCGCACCATGTCGATGGGTAGCCGGTTGGCGACCACCACGAAGTCGGAGGTTCCGGCGGCCACCGAAAGCCCTGTCTAGGCTTCGAGCTTGGCGGGCCCGATGCCGAGCATCGACAGCAGCAC
>CAIOYU010000718.1 GCA_903862565.1 uncultured Actinomycetes bacterium
TCGAGCCACGACAGCCAGGACTGCCACGCCCAGTACCCGACCGCCAGGGCGCACAGCCCCGCCGGTATCCACACCGCACGGTTGAGTTCGCCGACGGCAACCAGAAGAACGGTCCCCGCCATCGACAGCCCGAGCCACTGCAGCGCCGTCGACAGCGGAGTCCGGATCACAACGGCCACCGTAGCCACCCCCGCCGACAAACCTTGTGGCGAGGATCATCACCTCGACCACACCGAGGTTCTTGCGCCCATGCCCCGCCCGGACGCGGCGACAGCCTGATCTGTCAAGGCACCCAACGGGTGTCGGTCTTCACCGTGGCGGGTCACCGCTCCATCGGAAGCTGTTGACGTACTTGCCCAGGTCCTGGGCGATCTGGAAATTGGCGCCCGAGGGCGGTCCGGGACTGAATTCGGGACCAAAAGGGTGATAGGGCCCGCTGGCGAAGGCGACCAAGGCGACGTCGTTCTTGACCGCTGCCATCACCAGGATGCGGATCCGGCTGTAGGTCGCGCTCGAATTCTGGGGCCAGTCGTCGACTACTTCCCCGTAGCCGGGCTGGTAGCCGACCATGGCGTTGGGAATCTCGTAGTCGAACTTCGCATCCGGGTAGGCCCTGCCGATGGCCGCCACGACGACCTCCCGGGCCGAACGGCCGTTGGCAGGTTCGGAGAAGAACTGCATCAGGCCGCCGTCTCCCGCGGTGAATCGGGCTGTCACTGAATTCTTTTCGGCCTCGATTTCGTAGGCCGAACCCGGTGCTGGATAGGCGACCGAGAACGCGCCGTTCTCGGCGGCGAAGCGCGGCAACGCCATCACCGGCAGACCGGTCGGCGGGTGTCCGCATTCCGGCGGACACAGGTAGTGCGGGATCTTGGGGGTCAGTGACAGTGCTACCGCGCCCAATACCACTGCCACCATGGCGATTCCGATGCCCCACCGGCCGAGCAGCCAGCCGAAGCGCGGCCGGGGAGGTACAGGGGCGGCGTAGGTTCCCGGGGGCACCGCATAGCCGGGATACACCTGATCGCCTGCCTCGCAGGCGTGGTCACGGGGAACCACGGTCGCGCGACAATCGGACCGTGTCGCGCGCGAGGACGCCTGCGCAGCCGCGCCGCAGTATGGACAAAACGCCATGTCGGGCACCACATGCCCGCAGCGATCGCACAGGATGAGCCCGTGCTCGTCGACCGGATCGTGCTTCTCGTGCAGCAAGGCAACCTGCATGGCGACGCGCAACGTGATGAGAGCCAACACCGTCAGCACCAGGTTCAGCAGCAACATCCAGGACTGCCGCAGCCCGATGATGTCGACGATTCCCATGGCGGCGTTGAGAAGTAACGCGACCGCCGAGAGCAATACCAGAATCAAGCGGACTCGACCGGGATGCTCCTCCCCGTGCTGCGGTGGATGGCGGAACCAGAGCAGCAGCCCTGCCATTCCGCCGGCGACCGCAGCGGTGATCGGGACGCTGATCCCCGACAGGGCGGCCTCCACGAGCATGCTCTTCACCGGTCGCGCGTGGGCGATGAGCCCGGCGCTGACCTGCGGGGCCATCCGGGTCAGTGTTGCGGCGGCGGTGAAGACGAGCGCACCCAACGCGCCGATGGCGAATCCGCTCAACGCTTCTCGCCGTCCGGGCCGGATGAGCCGGACCACCACCGCCGGCACCGTCATCAGGACCATGCCCACCGTCGGGATGACAACACCGGTGCGCACCAGTCGATGCAGGGCCAGGCCGACCGCCATCGGGACGCCGTAACTGCGGGCGACGACACCGCCGCTGAGCAGCGCCCACCCGGCACCCAGCACCGCGCCCAGCACCCCGGCGATCACCAGCGACAAGCGGGGAATGTCCAGTTCGATCCCGGACGCGCGAAGGTAGAACATGAACAGCAGGGGGAGTCCGAGTGCGGCGACGGTGATCCCGGCCGCCGGCAGCCTCAGCAGCGCGAAGAGGATCAGCGCGCACAGTGTCACGACCAGAACCACCCGAAAGGGATTGCGCAAGTGGCGGTTCAGGTGCGGAAACAACGCGCTGACGAGGTTGGGACGCAGCACGCCTTCCGACGGTTCCGCACCGAAGGCACGCGGGCGCAACCAGGTCAGCCGTTTGCCGTGATCGCACCCGCACATGGCGCAGTACGCCCCGGCGGGCACGTCGCAGTCGCAGGTCGTACACTCCATGACCGGCGCGTTGCCGGAACCGGTGTCGCCACTCACGAAAGCCACCCCCTGAATGTCATTTCCCGTGACCCTGAGGGCTACGCGGTCCTGCCCAGAAACTCCGTCGAGTTCGCAGCACCACCGACGGTCGGCCTGTCGTCGCGGTACAGCGCCAAGATCGCCGCAAGTACCGGGATTGTGCTGGCGAACATGGCGATTCCCGACATCGACAAACTGATCTCGGTCTCACCGTGCAGAACGGGCCCGAGCATGACGGGCAGCGCGAAGGCCAGATAGACCAGAATCGGCGGCAGGTAGAAGTGGCGACTGGTTTTCGAGGCGATGAATGTCATGGCCCCTGAACTGTTCGTCACGAAGCCGTACAGGAACAGGAAGGTCAACGTGACGAAGAACCAGTCGACGAAGTTGTGCAGGGGGACACCGAAATAGGCGCCGCCGCCCTCCCATATCCATAACTTCCGGACGGTGGCCTGTGTCGGATCCACCGATAGATCATGGGTGACCATGGTCAACGCGGCCAGGACTGCGACGCCGAAACTCTTGATCACCGAGATTCTTCTGTTCTCGTTGCCGGCGATGACGCGCGCGATGATGTAGGCGGGGTATCCGAGTGCGAAGTAGTCGATCATGGTGATCGGCGGCACACCGAAAACCAGTGGCCCGTTGAGGACCTCGGTGTAGTAGTACCCGCCGAAGGTGGACTCCGACCGCATCCGTACCCCGATGAATTCGGCGA
>CAIOYU010000719.1 GCA_903862565.1 uncultured Actinomycetes bacterium
GCACGCCTGACTTCCCGCTGCCCCAAGCCTCGTACGACCTCTCCATCGGCGTCGATCCCACCAACCCCGACCACCTGTATTGCGGCGGGGTCTCGCCGATCTACGCAACCGCCGGCGTCATCGAGTCCTTCGACGGCGGCGCGACCTGGACCGAGATCTCGAGCAGCGGCGGCCAGATCCACCCGGACCAGCACTGGATCGCGTTCGGCGCCGACGGAATCCCTTGGTTCGGTTGCGACGGCGGCGTGTGGCGCCGCACCGGTGGGCAGTGGATCAACTGCAACGCGACACTGGCCGCCATCCAGAACTACACCATCGCGCAGCACCCGCTCGATCCCAATCGGATGATGGGCGGTACTCAGGACAACGGAATGGCAGGCACGTCCAACGGCTCGCTGGGTTGGGCGCAGATCACCAAGGGCGATGGTGGCTTCGGGGCCTATGACCCGGTGTCCCTCAACCGACTCTACACCACCTACGTGTACCTCAAAATCTACCGGGTCACCAACGGCTCGGTCACGGAAATCACGGGGCCCTGGGCCGACGACACGCGCGAGTGGATCGCACCGATGGTGATCGACCCAGGGAACGCGATCCGCCTCGTGGCGGGCACGAACCGGATCTGGATCTGCAACAACGCGACCTTCGGAACCACCTGGACCGCCGTGAGCACCACCGAGGTCTCCGACGGCGGAACGGTGACGGCGATCGAGATCGTCCAGGGCCTCAGCAGCGTCATCTGGGCGGGGAACAGCGCTGGCGGCATCTTCCAGTCGACGGACGCCGGCAGCACGTGGGTGCGCAGACGCGCCGCGGATGGCATATACATCTCGGCGATTGATGCGCGGCCGGGAAGCCCGAGCGTCGCGTTCGCGACTCGTTTGGCGTCGTCGGGAACACGCCTGCTCCGCACCGTGGATGGCTCGAACTGGACCGCCGCAAGCGGGTCGCTGCCGACGGGCATCACGGCGCAGGCGCTCGCGGTCGACTGGGGACGACCGGTGCCCACGGTGTACGTCGGCGCGGGCTCTGGGATCTACGCCACATTCGACAGCGCCGTGAGCTGGATCAAGGACGGCGTCGACCTTCCCAACGTCAACATCGGGCAACTCCAGGTCGACGCCCAGCGGCGCACCGTGATTGCCGGAACCTACGGCCGTGGCGCATGGCGCTCGGAGATGCCGAATGTCGCCGACATCACCCTCGACGGCGCGGTCACGGGCGCGGACCTCGGCGTCCTGCTCGGCGAGTGGGGCCCGTGCACGACCACCAGCTGGGGCTGCCGGTCCGACCTGAACCAGGACGGTACGGTCGGCGGCGCAGACCTGGGACTGCTGCTGGGCCAGTGGAATTGATGGGACTTCGCATTTCCAGCGTCGCGAGCGGGCGACAGCGTGGCACATTGGCGAACTTCGCACTCGCCGCGGAGCAGTTTCCTGCAACTCCACGTTCTGCGGTCCACTGTGAAACCATGTCAACCATATTGAAGATGAGTCTCGCCGGCCTCGCCGCTTGTCTCGCGCACGGCTGTGCCGGCGAATCAACAACCGGTCTCGCATTGCCCGACCTCGCGGCGCACCAGTGGAAGCACCGCGTGTTGATCATCGATACGCCGTCCATGCAGGCCGCCCCCTACTTGCAACAAGTCAGCGCCTTCGATGCAGCAGCGACGGGTCTGAAGGAACGCGACCTGGAAGTCATCACCCAA
>CAIOYU010000720.1 GCA_903862565.1 uncultured Actinomycetes bacterium
CTGGCGTTTTTTGGATATGGCTGGCGGATTTCCGGATATGGCTGGGCCTACCGGACCAGCGGGCTAGCATCGGCAAGGACTTCGACGCTGAGCACGATCGGCACACCACCGGACAGGCCTAGGAGGACACTGTGCGCCTGCTCAGGCTGCTGCTCGTCGTTGGCGTCCTGTGGGTGACGGCATGCCTCAAGCCAACCGCGATCTCAGACAGCGCTGCAGAAAGCGACGACGCTCGCGTCGTCTCAGAGGATAATCTGCGGCAGCCCGAAGTGACCGGAGAGGCGAAGTCCATTGTCTGACAATGCTGTCTATGACCGTCTGGACGCCGCGGCCGGTGCTGTCGCCGCCCAGGTGATCACCTGGCGCCGGCATCTTCATCAGAACCCGGAGCTGTACAACCGGGAGGTCAACACGGCGGCACTCAATTGCGGTCCCTGAAATTGGACGAGGTCCCCACCGGTATTGCCGGCCACGGCGAGGAGCGATGATGGACGTACTCGGACTGTTCCCGCCCGGCTCGCTCGTCGACGACGAGGGCGAGTTGGTTGTCGGCGGTTGCCGGCTGACGGCGCTCGCCGAGGAGTTCGGCACCCCGGTGATGGTCGTCGCCGAGGACGCCGTCCGCCAGCGCGCCCGCGACTATCTCGCAGCCTTTCGCAACCGTTGGCCCAGATCGGACGTTGCCTTCGCATCGAAGGCCTTTCCCTGCACCGCCATTCAGCGCCTGATGGTCGAGGAAGGGCTGCTGCTCGACGTTGCCGGCGGCGGCGAGATCGTCACCGGCTTGGCGGCCGGGGCCGATCCGGCTCGGATGGTGTTGCACGGCAATGCCAAAACCGACGAAGAACTGGAGATGGCCATCCACCACGGCGTTGGCCTGGTGGTCGTCGACAACGAGGACGACATCGACCGCCTTGAGCAAATCGTCGACCCCGGACGCCGTCAGCCATGCCTGGTGCGCGTCATTCCCGGCGTCCAGGCCGACACCTATGCGGCTGTCGCGACCGGGCATGCCGGTTCGAAGTTCGGACTGGACCCCAAAGCGGCCCGGGTGGCGATTGCCCGAATCCGGCGCAGCCGGCACCTGCGCTGCGACGGGGTACACACGCACGTCGGCTCGCAGATCCTCAACGTCGATCAACTGGCGGCAGCGGTGGCACCCATCGCCGAATTGGGCGAGTTCGACGTCTACGACTTCGGCGGCGGGCTGGGTGTCCGCTACACCTACACCGATCACCCCCCGACGCTGGACGAGTACGCCGCCGCCCTGGTGAATCAAGCGCGGAGCCTCCTGCCCGCGCAGGCGCAAATCCTGGTCGAGCCGGGACGTTCGATGACCGCTGAGGCGGCGTGCACGGTCTACCGGGTCACCACGGTCAAGCGCGGCGAGGTCACCCATGTCGCGATCGACGGCGGGATGGGCGACAACCTCGAGGTCTCGTTGTACGGGCAGCGGTTCGAGGCGACCGTGGTCAATCGGCTCGGCGGCGGGGACACGGTCAACGTGGTGGGCCGGCATTGCGAGTCCGGTGATCAACTCATCGACGGTGTCCCGCTTCAGGATCCCGTGGTGGGCGATCTTCTCGCCGTCCCAGTCACCGGGGCCTACTGCTACACAATGTCCAACCAGTACAACGGAGCACGACGCATTCCCGTGGTCCTTGTCTCCGACGGGAACCCTCGGCTCGTGGTGCGCCGGGACACCTGGGACGACCTGCTCGCCCGGGACGTTCCCGTCATCGGCAAACCCTTGTGACGGATGCAGCCACCCAAGCCA
>CAIOYU010000721.1 GCA_903862565.1 uncultured Actinomycetes bacterium
CAGCCAGCCGGGTGTCTCGGTGCGGATCTCGTGGGTGGTCAGACCCTCGTAGTCGCCGTAGTTCCACTCCGCCAGCAGCGGGGACACCTCGTCGACGGTCAGCCCGGCCAACTCCGCGGTCGCCAGCGCCCGTCTGCGCGGGCTGCTGACCACCAGGGGGTTGTCCAGATCGAGGTGCTCGAGAGTGTCGGCCGCCTTCACCGCCTGCTCGCGGCCGACGTCGGTCAGGTCCAGGTCGGTGAAGCTGGTGTGCTTGCGGTCCCGTGACCACTCGGTCTCGCCGTGCCGTAACAGGACCAGGCGGTGGTTGCCGACGCTCACGGCACTGATTGTGCACGAACCTGCGAGGATGGTCGGCGTGACGCGAGTATTGGCAGTGGCCAACCAGAAGGGCGGTGTGGCCAAGACGACGACGGTGGCGTCGCTGGGCGCGGCGTTCGTCGCCGAGGGCAAGCGCGTGCTGCTGGTGGACCTCGATCCGCAGGGGTGCCTGACGTTCTCCCTGGGCGCCGACCCGGACAAGCTGCCGGTGTCGGTGCATGAGGTGCTGCTCGGCGAGGTCGAGCCCAGCGCCGCGGTGGTGACCACACCCGAGGGAATGTCGTTGCTGCCGGCCAACATCGACCTCGCCGGCGCCGAGGCCATGCTGCTGATGCGGGCCGGACGGGAGTACGCGCTCAAGCGGGCGCTGGCCAAGTTGGATGACCAGTTCGACGTGGTGATCCTGGACTGCCCGCCGTCGCTGGGCGTTCTGACGCTGAACGGCCTGACCGCCGCCGACGAGGTGATCGTGCCCCTGCAGTGCGAGACCCTCGCGCACCGCGGGGTTGGTCAGTTCCTGCGTACCGTCGCCGACGTCCAGCAGATCACCAACCCCAACCTGAAGCTCCTGGGCGCCCTGCCGACGCTCTACGACTCGCGCACCACCCACAGCCGCGACGTTCTCTTCGACGTCGCCGACCGCTACGACCTGCCGGTGCTGTCCCCGCCGATCCCGCGGACGGTCCGCTTCGCCGAGGCCAGTGCGTCGGGCTCGTCGGTGATGGCGAGCAAGAAGAAGAACAAGGGTGCGGCGGCCTACCGGGAGTTGGCGAAGTCGCTGCTGAGGTACTGGAAGTCGGGCAAGGCGCTGCCGACGTTCACTCCGGACGTCTAGCTTCCGAACCCGGCCAGCGCCGCGCCGCGCTGCTCGATCACCGTCGTCCCCACCACCGCAGGCACCACCGCGCCTTCGCCGGGCGGATGCGTCATCGGGATCAGGCGTTCGCGGGCGCCGTTGGCCGGGTCGCAGACGGCCAGCCCCTCGGCGACCGGGACCAGCAGTTTGCCCGCCATCATCGTGGCCGGGCCGAGCGCCGGACCGTCGACGGTGTAGCGGTAGCCCAGCTTGGAGTTGAAGACCATGACGACGCTGCCGGTCCACCAGGTGAAGTCCTCGCCGGCGCGGGTCACCGCCGGCACCGCTGCGGAAACCACGGCCGGTGACGGCAGTTCGGCGCTGGACACCTTCGTGCCGGTGTCGTCGTAGACGACGACCTGCGGTCGCGGGGTGGGCAGGTACACCGCTGCGGCTGTCGTGGTGACCGCGAGCACGCGGGCATCGGAGACCGCGGCCACCCCGGGCAGTGGGACTCGCTTGGCCTCCGGTTCGTCCTCCTCCTTGCCGGCCTTGAGCAGGCTCAGACGCAAGTCGTTGACGTCCCGGCAGGCTTCCAGCACGGCGACGGCGGCATCAGTGCCCGCTGCCGACATCAGCGTGCATCCGGCGCCGAGTTTGGTGTTCACCGGCTTGACCGGCGCGTCGATCTCGCCGTAGGACAGCATCCGGACCAGGTCCGAGCGCCACAACTCCAGGCGGGTGGCGCCGTAGGACAGGACCGCGCTGCCGTCGGAGGTCACGATGACCTGCCGGTCGGCGTAGCTGGTGCGGGTGGGGCCGCGCTGGCCGGTGGCGGCTTTGATCCCGCTGACCTGTCCGCATCCGCGACTGTCCGGGTAGACCGCGACCGCCAGGTCGTAGACAGAGGACACCGCGCACAGATCGGCGTCACGGGCGTAGGACCAGCGCTGCGCACCGGTCTGCGGGTCCAGGCCGGCCATGGTGTGCCCGTCGCCGCTGACCACGGTGCCGCCGACGATCACCGGGTTCTGCGTGCGGGGGCTGGCCGCTGTCCACTTCTGCTGCAGGGTATCCGGAACCGCTTTGGCCACAACGGGATTCGGCATCGCCGACTCAGCCGGCCGGCTGATCGTGGTGCGGGCCGTGCTGCGCCACCAGAAGACCGTGATGACGACCGCGACCACGGCGACGATGGCCGCGGCGGCGAGCAGGTCAGCTCTGGTGCGGCGTTCCGGTTTGACCATCCCCGGCTGCGGTCAGCCCGCGGTGTTGGTTGCTCCGGCGGCCCCGGCTGCGTTGCGCGGGCCGCGACGACGCCGGCGCCGGGGGCGTGTGGCACCCTCGCCGGCGGCCGACTCTGCAGGGGCGGTGGCCGCGCCGTTCTCGGCCGGCTTCTCGACGTGTCCGGTCGCGGACTGGCCGCCCGAACGGGTGCGCTGGCGGGACCGGCTGCGAGCCGGGCGCTCCCGGTCGGTGGAGCTGATCCGGGTCTCGCCCCCGTCGCTCTTGCTGCCGTCCCTGCCCTTGGCATCCCGGGGTGGCCGGGCGCCCTGGGTCTTGCGGGCCGTTCCGACGCTGCCGCCGACCTCGGCCGGAATGCCGAGTTCTTCGTAGAGGTGCGGGGAGTTGGAGTAGGTCTCCGGCGGGTCGGCGCAGTCCAACTGCAGCACCTTGTTGATCATCGACCAGCGCTCCAGTTCGTCCCAGTCGACCAGCGTGATCGCGATGCCGGTCTTGCCGGCCCGGCCGGTGCGGCCGATGCGGTGCACGTAGGCCTGCTCGTCCTCGGGGATCTGGTAGTTGATGACATGCGTGATGTCATCGATATCAATGCCTCGTGCCGCGACATCAGTCGCCACCAGCACGTCGACCTCGCCTTCGCGGAATGCCTTCAGCGCCTTCTCTCGGGCGATCTGGCCGAGGTCGCCGTGGACGGCGCCGACCTTGAATCCGCGCTCGGCGAGTTCGTCGGCGACCTTCTGGGCGGTGCGCTTGGTGCGGGTGAAGATCATCGTCGCGCCGCGGCCCTCGGCCTGCAGGATGCGGCTGACCATCTCGACCTTGTCCAGGGCGTGGGCCCGGTAGACGAACTGCTCGGTGGTGTCGTGGGTGGCCGAACCCTGCACGCCCTCGGCGCGGATATGGGTGGGCTGGGTCATGAAGGTTCGGGCCAGGGTGATGATCGGGCCGGGCATCGTCGCCGAGAACAGCATGGTCTGCCGCCCGTCGGGGGTCAGCCGCAGAATGCGCTCGATATCGGGCAGGAAGCCCAGGTCGAGCATCTCGTCGGCCTCGTCGAGCACCAGCGCCGACACCCCGCCGAGTTGCAGGTGACCCTGCTGGGCGAGGTCGAGCAGGCGGCCAGGCGTGCCGACGATGACGTCGGCGCCCTTCTGCAGCGATTCGATCTGCGCCTCGTAGGGGCGGCCGCCGTAGATGGCGACGACACTCAGCGGCCTGACCCCGCCTGAGGTCGGCGACTCCGCGCCTCCGCCGGCCGAGAGGTGCTTGGCCGCGCCGACCAGGTCCTCGTAGACCTGCAGGCACAGCTCGCGGGTGGGCACCACGATCAGGGCACGCGGGGTGCCGTTGAGCTCAGGACCGCCGGGGGTGGTGATGCGGTGCAGCAACGGCACGCCGAAGGCGAAGGTCTTGCCCATGCCGGTGCGGGCCTGGCCGATGAGGTCTTCGCCGGCCAGCGCCAAGGGCAGGGTCAGCTCCTGGATGGCGAAGGCGTTCTCGATGCCCTTCTCGGCCAGAGCGCGGACGATCTCGTCGCGGACGCCCAGGTTGGCGAAGCTGATGGGGGTATGGCCATGCAGATGTGTCATAGATTCCTCGTGCGCTTTCGATTCGCTTGCAGTTTTTCCAAGCGCGCACGAGGTGTTGATTTTCGCTGCTGCGGCCCTGCGCCTAGAGGGCGGGCCGGCTTTACCAATGCAACTTGCGTGCACGCACATTTCCGCTGGAGCCGTGTGCTCCGAGGTCCATGCTACCTGCTCAGCGACTTCGAGCCGGCAGACGCCGCGACTACAGTGGCTTGAATGACCGTCGGCCCGGATGCCCTTGAGCACGCGCCGGATGCTCAGCCGAGCCCCCGGGTTCCCGCCGACCATCCCGGGGTCAACGAATTGTTCGCCCTGCTCGCCTATGGCGAGGTGGCGGCTTTCTACCGGCTTACCGAAGAAGCCCGCATGTCACCGGACCTGGGCGGACGCATCAACATGGCCCGGATGGCCGCTGCCGAGATGGGTCACTACGACCTGCTGAAGTCCACGCTGGAGGCCCGCGGCGTCGAGGTGCTGCCGGCGATGATCCGTTACGCCCCCGCCATCGAGCAGTACCACCGGTTGACCACGCCGAGCACCTGGCTGGAGGCGCTGGTCAAGACCTACGTCGGTGACGCGCTGGCCGCTGACCTGTACCTCTCGGTCGCGGGGTCGCTGCCCGAGGAGGTGGCTGGCGTGGTGCGCTCGGCGCTGGCCGACACCGGCCACTCCCAGTTCGTCGTCGCCGAGGTCCGGGCCGCGGTGACCTCCAGTGGGCGCCAGCGCAGCCGGCTGGCCCTGTGGTCGCGCCGTCTGCTGGGCGAGGCCATCACCCAGGCCCAGTACGTGCTGGCCGAGCATGACGAGCTCGTCGACCTGGTGCTGGCCGGAAGCGGCGGGCTCGGTGGCCTCAACGATTTCTTCAACCGCCTACAGCAGACCCACGACCAGCGGATGCGGGATCTCGGCCTCGCCTGAGGGCTGGACCTCCCCCGTCGACCTCCCCCCGTCGACCTCCCGTTGAGTGAGGAGCCACGCAGACCCTCACTCGCACGTTGTCTGCGTGGCTCCTCGCTCAACGCAGCTGTCAGCGGTTGCAGGTCGTGCTGGGGCTGAACTCGGTGTCCGACACCACCGTTGCCCCGCTGACGTCGGTGATCCAGCAGTTGAGTTGGCTGCCCCGGCTGTTGGCGGTCACGTAGTTGACCGGCAGGTCCGGGGTGACGCTCATGGTCCAGGGCAGGGTGATGTTGTGCAGGGTCTGCAGCGTCCCCGTCTCGTCGGCATAGACCACCGTCACCGGGTCGTCGGGACGCTGGTTGCCGGCGACGGTGTAGACGACCTGGCGCAGGTCCAGTGCAGGTTGGCCGGCTGTCCCGGGCAGGCGCACCGCGGTTTCGGAGGCGGCTGCCGGGTAGACGGTGACCGTCACCGCGGGAGGTTCGGGAGTCTCGGGGCCCGCGGTGGCCACCACGGTCCGCAGCGCCGACTGCCCGGTTGTTGTGGCCGAACCCCCTGTCGTGATGACCATCATCGTTGTGGCCGCGCCGGCGAGCAGGCCCAGGGTCGCCAGGGCCACCCGTACGGCCCCGGGGCTACGCCGATCGTCGCTCACATGCCCAGGCTAGGAACCCGACCCGGCGGCGACGCACCGCCGCACGCAGCTGTTGCGATGCTGTTACCGCAGCTTGACGCACTTGTTTGTTAAACGCCCGGCGCGGCCGAACCCGCCGCCGTGTCGTCCACTAGCCTGCTTGGGGTAGTGCACTCGGACGAAAAGGGGTCGGCGTGGAGGTCAAGATCGGTGTCTCGGACAGTCCGCGGGAGCTGGTCTTCAACAGCTCGCAGTCGCCGACTGAGGTCGAGGACCTGGTGAAGTCGGCGTTGGCTGGTGGAGATGACTTGCTGAGCCTCACCGACGACAAGGGCCGTCGCATTCTGGTCCAGACCAAGAAGATCAGCTATGTGGAGATCGGCGCTGCCGACGTGCGGCGGGTCGGCTTCTCCTGAACCGCTGACGACTTGGCGGGAGTCCAGGGACTGGGGTCAGGGCCGCGCAATGGGAACGTGTGACAGGCCGCCCCAGGCGAACGCCACGGTTCCCTCGACGGCGTCGTCCTTGGAGATGGGCCGGTCGGCGTCGAGCCAGTAGCGGGCGCAGTCC
>CAIOYU010000722.1 GCA_903862565.1 uncultured Actinomycetes bacterium
AGGACCTTTACGGTGGTGCGGGTGACGACATCATCTACGGAATAGATCCCGATTTCTTCAAAGGTTTCAAGACGGCAGCGGACGGTAAGGGCCTCCGCGATGCCTTCAACAACCCCGTGAACGGCACACTCGACGGACGCCAGTACGCGCAGGTGTTCCGGTCGGTTCAGATGTTTGGCGGCACCGGGGGCGACTACTTCGCACTCGGCAATCCAGGCAACCTCGATCCGGCCCGCTTGGACGGCAACTACCTGTACCGGATCAGCGGCAACTCCGACTCCTTTAAAAGCAAGAGCACGAGCGACTTCGGAGTCCTGGAAGGTGACGTATTCGAGGTCAATCTCACCTATCAGGGTGCGAACTGGACTGCCTCGGTGGCGGGCCCCGACGGCGCGGGCGGGACCGCCGCTAAGGTGGTAAAAGGTGGGGCCGACGCCATCAAGGTCGTGAACGACCTCAGCAAGTTCGCCTCCCTCGCCTTCCTCGCTGTTCCGAAGTTCGCGGCTGTCGCCAGCCTCGTCAGTTTCGTGGCCGGCCTCATTCCGGACGCTGAATCGGAAAAACCGATCGAAAAAGACAGTCCCTTCTACAGTGACCCGATCGGCGAGTGGCGCAAAACGATCTGGATTCAGGACTGGGATCCGGCCGACTCGATCACCATTCATGTCGATCCATCGAATAGCGAAAGCGACATCGGCCTTCGCTGGGATAATGTGCAGCTTGTTATTGACAATGCGACGGACACCAACCTCAAAGGCGCGCTGACCATCTTCTCGCAGCTCACCGGGGCATCGACGCTGACACCGCTGATCTCGCTGGAGGGGTTCACGCAGCAAGCGGGCACTGGCGGCACGTGGTGGGCCTGGGACTTCCGCAAGGCTGGAGGCCAGGGCGCCTACGTACCGATCACCAAGGACAACCTGGAGTTCTTCGGGCAGGTGGATCCGTCGAAGGCCTCAGTTGTGCCGGCCTACACCGATGAGTACGGATTCGCTGTTGCGAAAGAATCGCCGCTGTTCCGTTGGACTGATCAGGAACTCGGTCTGAATCCGAAGCTGCTCAACACACTGCGATCCAACTCCGAACGAATCGTCATCCAACTCGACACCATGTCGCTCGGCTACTACTGGGATATCCACTACCTTGAGGAATCAGGCCCTGACAAGCCGATCGCCAAGGTGGACCCGGACGCGAGCAAGTTGTGGGTCGTCAATCCGGACGCGGGCGCAGCGGATAGGTGGATCGGTTACTCGCTGAACGACTTGGAAGCGAACCCCGAGCTGGCCAAGAAGGCGACGCCGGTCTGGGCAGGTCCCAATGGCAACCCCAATCTCCCGGCTACCTAGCAGTGGAAGGCCGTCGACCGGTCGAAACGCAATCCAATGACCGTCCTCTGCCGATGACAAGCCACTAGGGGTTCGATTCGGTCGACTTACGATGAGGGCTGTGCCCGTTGGTGTGGTTGCAGGACAATCCGGTTGCATGGAGAAGACCAAGCTGTGAATGAAGACACGCGCGCGCCAGGGGTTACCCGGCAAAAGTTTAGTTCCGCAGCCACCGCGGCATGATGAACACGCCCTCGGCCTCCACTAGGACGGCGCCGTCGGTGTCGGCGATGTAGGCCGAGCAGTAGGTCTTGGCGCC
>CAIOYU010000723.1 GCA_903862565.1 uncultured Actinomycetes bacterium
GCAGGGGCTTGGAGCAGTGCTCGGTCATGGTCAGCACGTCGGCCAGCATCTGGGTGGGGTGGTATTCGTTGGTCAAGCCGTTGAAGACGGGGACGCCGGCATACTTCGCCAACTCCTCGACGATCTCCTGGCCGGCGCCGCGGTACTCAATGGCGTCGTACATCCGGCCCAGCACACGGGCGGTGTCCTTCATCGACTCCTTGTGTCCGATCTGCGACGAACTGGGGTCGATGTAGGTGACGTGCGCGCCCTCGTCGTAGGCCGCCACCTCGAATGCACAGCGGGTGCGGGTGGATGTCTTCTCGAAGATCAGCGCGATGTTCTTGCCCGCCAGCGAATGCCGCACGGCACCGGAGTACTTGGCGCGCTTGAGATCCCGGGCGAGGTCGAGCAAGTAGATGAGGTCGCGCTCGCTGTGGTGGACGAGGCTGAGCAGGTCGCGGTTCCGCAGATTGAAAGACATTGTTTCTTCTCCTGGAAGTCGGGGGTCAGTAGGCGGGGTCGCGAAGGATCGGGCAGGTCATGCAGCGTCCGCCACCGCGGCCGCGGCCGAGTTCACCGGCGTCGATGGTGATGACCTCGATTCCCGCCTTGCGAAGTGCTGTGTTGGTCAGGGTGTTCCGGTCGTAGCCGATCACCACGCCGGGCTCCAGGGCGACGACGTTGTTGGCGTCGTTCCACTGCTCACGCTGGACGCCGTAGATGTCGCCGGCCGTCTCGACGACCGTGAACCTCACCCCGAGGGCATCACCGACGACGTCGACCAGGGACGTGCTCTCGACACGGATGTCGAGACCGGACGGCGCGGTGTCGTCCGGGCGCAGGCTGATCGGGGTGACGCCGTCGATCACCGGCGCATAGGCGGTCAGGACGTCGCGGTCACAGAAGGTGAACACGGTGTCGAGGTGCATGGCGGCCCGGGTCTTGGGCAGTCCAGCGATGATGACGCGTTCCGCTGCACCGGCGTTGAACAGACTCCGTGCGACCGCGACGATGGCCTGCCGCGACGACCGTTCGCCCATGCCGATCAGCACGCTGCCGTTGCCGATCGGCATCACGTCGCCGCCCTCGAGGGTCATCGCCCCGTAGTCGTGCGGTTCGCCGTCGGGGTCACCCAGCCACACGTTGTAGTGCTCGCCCTCGAACGCCGGATGGAACTTGTAGACCGCGGTGGTCAGAAGCGTCTCCTGGCGGCGAGCCGGCCAGAACATCGGATTGAGCGTGACGCCGTTGAAGATCCACGACGAGTTGTCCCGCATGAACTGCGTGTTCGGCAGGGGCTTGATGACGAAACCGGAGTGGCTCATCGCACCGAAGGCGTGCGTGAACGGCCCGGCAACATCGGCGGGCACCTCGTGGAACGGGATGCCGCCGATGAGCAGGTCGGCCAGCCGGGCGGGTTCCATCTCATCGAGCCAGGGACGAACCTCCTGAGCAATTCCCAGCCCCACCTGTTCGGGGGTGATTCTGCGGTCCAAAAGCCAGGCACGCGCTTGGGGGTTGCCCACGACATCCTTGAGAAGGTCGTCGAGTCCGAGCACTTCCACCCCTCGGTCCTCCATCTTCGCCACGAAGTCGAAGTGGTCTCGGCGGGCCTGCTGCACCCACAGAACGTCGTCATAGAGCAACTCGTCAGCGGAGTCCGGCGTCAAGCGCTCATGAGCCAGACCAGGCGGGCACACCAGCACCCGGCGCAACTTCCCGACCTCCGACCAGACACCCACCGGGCTTTCACTGTCCGTCATAGGGTCTTCCCTCTCGCATTCCTCAGATAGACGAGTGCCGTTGGCGGTCAGGCACGTGTGCACTTCAGTCAGATCGATGCTGACTATCGAATGCCAAAACGCCCAATTCTGCTCTATAAGGAGATTACGAGAGTCGATTCGCGCCAGGGCGAAGTTCAGAGGATTCCCGTTGCGCGCGCCAGAAATTGAATTCCGGAAAAGGCACTGCCGCAACAGCGCCACTATGGGAATTCAATGAACCCACGACAAATGTGCTCGATTATCCGCGCATCGCCAATTGTGATCGAGTTCGGCTCAGGCCACGTTCCAGAAAGGGAAATCTTTGACCAGACAGGGACGTCACCAGGCGGTCGATCAACGCGGCGTCGCCGAACCGTCCGCTTCTGCTGGTGGCGCGGAACTTGCTCCAGCGCTACGCCTGTCGCGCGCTCTGGCGGAGAACGCCGATGTGGTCGGCCGTGAGGTTTCCGGCCTGGGCCCGCTGGAAGAAGAGCGGGCGTTGTTCTTCCTGTTGTCCGCCTACGACCTGGCGACAGAGATGTGGTTCCAGAAGGGCGATCCGAGCGCTCCGGTGTTGACCAATTGGGAACTCCCCTGGCGCAAGTACGGTGGCGACAACCCGACGACCATCTACCTGAGCGCCCCGGTGTTACCGACGCTGCGCTACCGGCTGCGCGGTCCGATCGGCGACGCGGTCTACGCCGGGGTTCAGGTCTACACCAAAGGCCCGGGTTACAACGCGCCGTCGGCCAACATCTCCGACGCGAATCTTGTTGGCAGCGGGCGGGAAATCGACGTGATCATCGGCGGCAGCGATCCCGGCGACGGCACGCCCTGGCTGCCCCTGATCGACGACGACTATCTGGTCATGGTGCGGCTCTACCATCGCAGCGTTCCTGGGGAGCCCCCTCCCCTTGTGCTGTCCTGCCTTGATGCACCGGCCGGCGCCGGATTGCCCGGCGCCACCCGGGCCGACAACGCCGAGTCGTTCTTCCGCGAAGCGGTGCTGTCCACCATGAGTGTCACCGAGGTGTTGCGGTGCTGCCGCAGGAGCGTGAACTGCCCATCGCCGAGGTGATCACCCTCGACCATTGACCTTCGCCGAGGTGATCACCCTCGGCCATTGACCTTCGCCGGCACAACGTTCCAGATGTCCGCGCAGTACTCCGCGATCGCTCGATCCGAGGAGAACTTGCCACTGCGGGCCGTGTTGAGGATCGACATCCGGGTCCATGCAGCCGTATCCGACCAGGCCCCGGCGACCTCACCCTGACTCCGCACGTAGTCGGCGTAATCGGCCAGCACCAGGAAGTGGTCGTGATGGGCCAGATTGGCCACCAGTGGGGCGAAGACATCCGCGTCGCCGCCGGAGAATGCACCCTCCCCGATCATCCTCAGCACTGCGGCGAGTTCGTCGTCGCTCTCGATGTAGTCCCAGGGCCGGTAGCCGCGACTCGTGAGTGCCCCCACCTCGTCCACCGTCAGCCCGAACAGGAAGAAGTTCTCCGGCCCGGCCTCCTCGCGGATCTCGACGTTGGCGCCGTCGAGTGTGCCGATGGTCAGCGCACCGTTCATCATGAACTTCATGTTCCCGGTGCCGGAAGCCTCTTTACCGGCGGTCGAGATCTGTTCGGAGAGATCGGCGGCCGGGTAGATCAGCTGGGCGTTCTTGACGCTGAAGTCCGGAACGAACGCGACCCTGAGGCGGTCGTTGACGTCCGGATCGTTGTTGACCGTCTCGGCGACGGAGTTGATCAGCTTGATCATCAGCTTGGCCATCGTGTAGCCGGGGGCGGCCTTCCCGCCGAAGATGAACGCGCGCGGCGGGATATCCAGCGCGGGGTCGGATTTGAGCCGGTGATACAGCGTGGCGATGTGCAAGACGTTGAGGTGCTGTCGTTTGTACTCGTGGATGCGCTTGACCTGAACGTCGAACATCCAGGACGGGTCGAGGTCGATCCCGGTGTGGGCACGGACGTAGTCGGCCAGTCGGGCTTTGTTGGCGTGCTTGACCTCCCGCCATTGCTCATGCAGGGCGGGATCGTCGGCCAGCGGTTCGAGTTCGCGCAACCGATCCAGGTCGGTGAGCCAGTCACCGCCGATGGTCTGGTCGAGCAGGCCTCGCAATCCCGGATTCGACAAGGCCACGAAGCGTCGCGGCGTCACCCCATTGGTCTTGTTCGAGAACCGCTCCGGCCACATCTCGTAAAAGTCCTTGAGCACAGTCGTTTTCAGCAGTTCCGAGTGCAGTGCGGCCACCCCGTTGACAGCATGGCTGCCCACCGTGGCCAAGTGCGCCATCCGGACGCACCTCTGGCCGTCCTCACTGATGAGCGACATCCGGCGGATCCGGTCCTCATCGCCGGGGAACCGAACACGCACCTCCTCGAGGAACCGGCGGTTTATCTCGTAGATGATCTCCAGATGGCGCGGCAGGAATCGCGCGAACAACTCCAGCGGCCA
>CAIOYU010000724.1 GCA_903862565.1 uncultured Actinomycetes bacterium
ACAGCCGCACCCAGCACCACGCCGGCGGTCAGCACCAACGGCGAGCGGACCCGGGCGGGCGACTCGAGGGCCAGGACGACGCCTGCGATGACCAGCGGCGCATAGGGCAGCAGTATCGATGCCCATCCCGGCATTTCCGTGCGAGATTCGGCATCGAACGACGTCCGCCGCCCCTCGGCGGCGGCCAGCATGATCAGGACCATCCCGGCAGTCCAGCCGACGTTGATCAGGTGGTGGGTTGCGATGTAGCCACCCGAGGACACATAGGCATAGGCGCCCTCGGCCAACGTCATGCACGCGAGTCCCAGCGCGAGTGGCGTCAGCGGAACGCGCACGGAACGCGACAGGACTACCGCCGCAACGGTCAACGTCACCACGTTTGACACCGGATAGGCAAGGGAGACAACCATTTCCAGCATCGTCTTACCAGCCGCCTCGAACATCGGCCGCATCACCGTCAACCAGGACACGATCAGCAATGAGGCTGCCACCACAACGCCGTCGAGCAGAAGCCGGCTCTGCGACTGGCGACTGGTACCACCCGGAAACAGCAACAGTGCGGCCAGCATCCCCACCGGGAAGAGCAGGTATGCGGCGTCAGCCAGTGAGGGGAGCGGCGACCTGCCGTCGGTGACCTTGTAGTAGGCCCACATGGCTTCGGCGACAGTCGCAGCGGTCAACCCGAGCGTCAATGACAGCCAGGCCGACCGGAGCCTGCCCTGAGTCACGGACACCGACCGCGCCGCGCAACCGGCGGCCACCGCAGGCACTATCACTGACACAAGGCTGTCGAAGACCGACACCGTTCGCGGACTTGCCCAGCCCCCGACCATCACGGCGGTGTAGGCCGCGAAGAGCACCGCAGTAACCCACGCGAAACGCCCGATCCTGGGCAATCCTCTCCGCCACCTTCCGTGCGATCGATCAGGTGCCGATGCCGACTTGCGACAACACAGTAGTCAGTTCGGGCCAGAGGCACGTCCCGGGAAGCCCGTTCGGAGCGAGGAGAGCCCGGAGTTTCGTCGAGAAGAATTTTCAGCCGAAAGAGCTTTCTTTGCCGCGTCGGCGACATTCGCGGCGATATGATCCGCGAGTCGGAACGGATTCCGGCCTTGACCTTACGCGTGTCAACCAATTGAGGTAGGTGGGTATTCGATGGCGGCAACCGGGCCGGGCCGGCCATCGTTGCTGGTGCAGCGTCGAGGGGAAATTGTCGACGCCTTCATTCGGCTGGTCGCACTGAAGGGTTTAGAGGGCGTCACACTCGATGACATCGCCGCGGATGCACAACTGCAGCGGTCATCGGTCCGGCACTTCGTGGGCAATCGCCGAGAGTTGGTCGCTGCCGCAATCGTCGAACTGACTGGCCGTTACGCCCACGGGTTCCGCGAGGGATTGAGCGGCGCATCGGGAATCGACGATCTGATCACCTTGGCGTTCAGTCGCAGTTGGCTGGCCAAGACGGGCGATGACGCCGTGGCGTTCGCTGCGCTGATCGAGGAAGCTACCCGCAGTCCGGATCTCGTCGGTGAATTGCGCGGTGCCTACGATGCGATCCTCACCGAAGTGCAAGCACCGATACGGCGGGACTACCCAGATGCGACGTCGGCCCAGATTCGTGAAACCGCCTACGCCATACTGTGTTTGATCGAGCACAACACATTCATGCAGCGTCTGGGCTACCCGATCGCTCTGTCACGAGGGGTTGCCCGGGCCGCCCGGGAAATGGTTCGCGGATTGTCCGCCTAGTGCGCGTCGCAGGACGTCGTGACGCCCGTAAGGATGAGGCGACGAGCGCGAACGCCACTCCCGGTAGTTAGGTCGCCCCAAGACCTTCCGGTCGTTCGGGGGCGACGAACCGGGCGGGGATCGCCCGGTTCGTCATCCCAGTTCAGTTCTTGTAGGCGAGGTACCCCGTGTTCAGCAGATCCCGCAAGGATCCCTGAATCTGATTCCCGGAGACATCAAATCTGTCCGTGTAGATGACGTATTGGATCCCTCCACCGTATTGCCCGAAGCCCGGCGCCACTTGAGTTTGCTCGATACGCCATCCCGGAGGAAGTGCCGCCGGATCTTTGACGACATATTCGACATAGGGCTGGACCTGGATGGCCGGCGGAAGCGACACCAGTGCGTAATTCGTGTTGTCCGGTGCCAGGAAACTGCCGAACGCGTCCTGCCAGGCCGCCAGTGCGAATCCGGTGGGCAGTGCGACCTTGGGGACTATGGTGCCGTACACCCAGTACGGGTTGGGATATCCAGAGCCGGAACCGAGCACCGCTTTGCCTTGACCGTCTGTCCCGACCCCAGTCGGGCTGTAGTAGTCCTCCGGGTAGGGGTTTCCGGTAGCGATGCGCGGGAAGTAGCCGTCTTTGTTTGGCCCATACGTGGGGATATATCCATCAAAGTTGGGCGAGTTCAGCGGCAGTGCCTGAGCCCCGTCCAAGGCGCGACCCACGAGCAGCCCGCCGTTGCCACCGCGACCGGCCGCTCCACCGAGTGCGGTCACTTTGCAGGTGGCCTGTCCGTTGGTGCATACGACAGCCCCGGGACCTCCGTTCCCGCCGCGTCCACCGGAGCCGAAGAACAGCCCGCCGTTGCCGCCCTTACCGCCGACGGCGCCCGTGGTAGCGGCGCCGCCGACGCCGCCGTTACCGAAGAGCAGCCCGCCGTTGCCGCCCTTGCCGCCGGCAACACCCGCAGGCGGAGGAGCATCCGGGTTGGGCGAATAGGGAACATCGTTGGGGTTGGCATTGCCGCCGTTGCCCATCAGCCCTGCGTTGCCGCCGTTGCCACCGCCAAAGCCGTTACCGCCATTGCCGTAGATGAGCCCGGCCTTGCCCCCGGTGCACCCACCTTGCGGGCAGGTGATGTCGTCATAACTGAACCCGTTGCCGACCAGGAGGCCCGCGTTGGGATGCGCCAGGGTGCCATCCGAAACAAACTTCGAGATCAGCGACTGCAAGGGAGTTGGGGTCTTATATGCGAGGTACCCGGTCTTGAGCAACTCCTCCACTGTTCCCTGGATGTATGGGTAATAGTGCCCTTCGCTGGGATAAAGGTCGTCCTTTACATCCGTGTAAACGACGTACTGGAGTCCTTGTCCCTCCTGTCCGAAGCCGGGCGCCGCCTTGGACTGTTCAATACGCCACCCAGGAGGAAGAGCGTCTTTTGAGGGGTTTTTCACGACGTACTCGGCGTACGGCACGACCGAGGTATAGGGGGGAACCACCAGTGTCGCGAAATTCGTGTTGTCCGGCGCCAGGAAACTGTCGTCGGGGTAGCCCCACCGGGCGAGAACAAGTCCTGCGGCGAGTTTGGTTTCGACGTTGGGGATCACGGTGCCATAGACGGAGTACGGGACCGGGTACCCAAATTTGGAACCGGGCGCTGCTTTAGCTTTGCCATTCGAGGCGTCTATAGCGGTCGCGCTGTAGGTCCCATCCGGTGTGACGATGGCGGGGAAGAGTCCGTCGACAGGGTAGGTCTGGACCCACCCGTCAAAGTTCGGCGAGGTGGACGGCAGCGCCTGGAAACCTTTCGACGCGCGCCCCATGAGTAGACCGCCGTTGCCGCCCCGACCGGCAGCTCCGCCTTGAGCGGTCACTGTGCAGCTGTTGCTGCTCTCGCTGCAGGTGACAGCTCCGGGACCACCGTCCCCGCCGCGCCCGCCGGCGCCGAAGAACAGTCCGCCCCTGCCCCCCTTGCCGCCCGTCGCACCCGTGGTCGCCGGACCGCCGTTACCGCCGTTACCGAAGAGCAGTCCGCCGTTGCCGCCGTTGCCGCCGGGCAGGCCTGGGGTGTTCTTGATGCCCGAGTACGGCCTGGCGCCAGGGTTGGCATTCCCGCCGTTGCCGATGAGACCTGCGTTGCCGCCGTTGCCGCCGCCCCAGCCGTTGCCGCCGTTGCCGTACAGGAATCCGGCGCGGCCGCCGTCGCAGGCACCGGTGGGGCAGGTGCTGGCGTACGGATATTCGCCGGGCTCGGGCCTTGTTTCGGCGTCGTAGCTGAACCCGTTGCCGATCAGTAACCCTGCGTTGGGATGCGTCAGGGTGCCGTCGGAGATGAAGAGTGAGTACAGCGACCCCGGTTGCCAGCCCGCCGCCTTCGCACTGGGGGCCGTCTTGGCCGCTGCCACAGCTGCAGCGGCCGGCACTTTGACGGGAGCCGGGGCGGAGGGCACCGCCGACGAGCTCGACGCCACTGGCGCGGGTGCGGTCGGGGCCACCGCCGGGCTCGACTGAC
>CAIOYU010000725.1 GCA_903862565.1 uncultured Actinomycetes bacterium
GCCGACGATCCCAAAGTGGGTATGGTCGGTGGCTCGTACGGCGGCGGCATTCAGATGGTCACCGCGAGCACCGACCCCCGCATCGACGCCATCGTCCCGGCCGGCAACTGGTACTCACTGATTGACGCGCTCTACCCCTCCGAGTCGTTCAAGACCGCATGGTCCGCGCTGTTGCTTCTCGACTTGGTGCAGGCGGGCGCCCGAATCAACACCCAAATCTACGAGGGAATTCTCACCGGTGCTTTGTTCGGTTTCCTGACCCAGACCTCACAGGCCGTTCTGACCGCTAGCGGCCCGACCTCGCTGCTCAACCAGCTGAAGGCGCCGACACTATTGCTCCAGGGCATCGTCGATGCGTTGTTCCCGCTGAACCAGTCGGTGTTTAACGCTGAAACCATCTTGAGCAACCCATGGGATACCGAGGTGAAGCTGGCCTGGTTCTGCGGCGGCCACGGTAACTGCTCGACCGGGGAGGCCCCAGGACAGCAGGCTCAGCATTTTGCAGACACCTTCGCCTGGCTCGACCAGTACGTCAAGGATGAGGGCAGCCCGGCCGATGCCATACCGGTGTTCCAGTGGTGGGACCAGAAAGCCACTCGTTACACCTCCGAATTGCTGCCCTTCGAACCCGGCTTCAATAAGCCAGTCGGGTATGTCGCCACCGACACCGGTGGCAGGCTGGGTTTCCTGCCGATCCTCGGCGGCTCGGGTCCGGATTCGGACTACAGATTCCCGATAAGCCTGATCTTCCCCACCCCGGCCGGTAACGCGATCAACGTCGCGTTGACTCCGGATACCGGCGATCAGATCGTGGGCGCCGCCCAGTTGAGCTTCACCTACCGGGGCCTGGGTACCAGCCGGGCGGTCTACGCGCAGTTCGTGGACGACGCCACCGGCCTCGTCGTCGGCAATATAGTGACCCCGATACCGGTCATTCTCGACGGCCGCGAACGAACGGTATCTTTGCCGCTCAATGACATCGCCTACACGGTCGGCGCAGGCGACTCGCTGACTTTGCAGATCACCGGTTGGTCCTCGATCTTCGCGAACGCCGCGATCGGTGTGGTCGACATCTCCGGCATCGAGGTCGATCTGCCACTGCGGGCCGAACCGGCCATACCGGCCGTACCGATCGTGGTCTAGCGCCGCCGACTCTTACCGGTGGGCCGCTTGTTGCGCAGGCCGGCGGGCTTGACCGTCTCCGGGAGCGCAGGCTCGACGTCGGGGGTTTCGACGACCTCGGTCGTCGGTTCTTCGGACGTTTCCGTCGGGGGTGCTTCGACGGCGGCTTTGACTTCGGCTTCGGGTTGGACGGCGTCTTCGACTTCGGTGTCTTCGGGTTCGACGTCGACGTCAGGTTCGCTGGGGTCTTGGTTTTCCGCTGAGTCGTCCGTCGCACTGCCGCGTTTGCGCGCCCGCCGCTTCGCCTTCTTCTCCTTCGCAGGCTTGGCGGGCTTCGGCGGTTTGGCCGCGGCGGGCGGTTTCTCGGCGACTCGGGACAGGAAGAACGCCGCGACACCGAGAATCGCGATCGCCGCGGCCGCCCCGTAAACGGCGAACAGCCACGGCCCGGCCGCGCCGAGACCGAGCAAGGTCTCGGTGATCGCCGTCAGGATGATCAGCACACCGGCCACCACATGCAGGACGGCCGACCACGCACGCAGACGTAACGCGAGTTCCGGGGTATGCAGGCCCGGTTGCAGGGCCTGACGCAGATTCAGCATGATCGGCACCGCGGCCAGGGCGATGGGCAGCCCGGCCGCGATCCGACCGATTGCCGCCGGGGTACTCGGCACGTCGCCTGTCAGCACCCACCAGCGGGGCAGAACGAACACGATGTACAGCGCTGCACCGAGCAGTATCAGTGCGAGGTGAAGTGCGGTCGCGGCGCGACGCGGCATGCCACTCCTCGGTTGTTGCGTCCGAGGTGCGGCCAC
>CAIOYU010000726.1 GCA_903862565.1 uncultured Actinomycetes bacterium
CCATGCACGGTTTCGATGAGTTCTTCGGCATCCTGTACCACCTGAACGCCGGCGAGTACGCGGAGCAGTACGACTTCCCGAAGAACCCCGAGATCATCAAAGAGTTCGGCTTCGGGCAGCGCGGCGTGGTGCACTGCTGGGCCAACGATGACGGCACCCAGCGCATCGAGGACAAGGGTCCGTTCGGTCAGGAGCGCCAGCGCACGCTGGATCGCGAATTCCTCGACGAGTCCAAGCGATTCATCCGCGACGCGGTCGACGCCGAGGAGCCGTTCTTCGTGTGGCACAACTCAACACGGATGCATTACCGCACCAACCTGTCGCCGGAGTACGAGGGCAAGAGTGGCTACGGAATCTACGCCGACGGCATGATGGAACTCGACGACCACGTCGGCGAACTGCTCGACCTGCTCGACGAGACCGGCGTCGCCGACAACACCCTGGTGATGTGGGCCACCGACAACGGCCCGGCGTGTAACAGCTGGCCTGATGGCGGCAACCATCCCTTCGCCCACGAGAAGGCCGTCGGCGGATTCGAAGGCGGATTCCGGGTTCCCGTTGTCATCAGATGGCCCGGCGTGATCCCGGCCGGCGTGGCCACCGGCGAGTTCATGACGATGCAGGACTGGATCCCGACCATCATGTCGATGCTCGGCCAACCCGATCTGGCCGATCGACTGTTGACCGGCACCACTATCGGGGACCGTGACTACCGAGTCCACCTCGACGGCGTCGACCAGACCGATCTGATCACCGGGGCGGGTCCGACCAAACGCAAGGAGTTCTACTACTTCACCGAGACGGTCCTGCACGGATTGCGCTACGGGAACTGGAAGGTGCTGTTCAAGACACAGGACCGCTGGTTCAACGGCATTCAGCAGAACCTCGTCACGCCGCTCATCACCAATCTGAAACTGGATCCCTTCGAACGTTTCCACAATTCCCGCGGCTTCGACGAGTGGCAGGAGAATCACGCCTGGCTTTATGGGCCGGTAGGCGTGCAGGTTCAGCGGTTCCTGTCGACCTTTGTCGACTACCCACCCCGACAACGAAGCTTCGACCTGCCCATCGATGAGCTGATGAACCAGCTCAACCCCGCCCGCACCCGCTAGGACGCATCGCATGGCACTGACCGAATATCAGCCCGGCACAGCGTTTCCCGGCGTCATCGCCCGCACCGCCGACGAGTCGACCCCCGCGTGGCCGGCACCGAAGCGGCCCGCCGAGGACGCCCCCAACGTGGTGTTCATCGTCCTCGATGACACCGGCTACGGACACCTCGGCTGCTACGGCAGCCCGATCTCCACGCCGAACATCGACGCCCTGGCCGCCGATGGTCTGACGTACGCCAACATGAACACCACCGCACTGTGCTCGCCGTCGAGGTCGTGCATCCTCAACGGGCGCAACCATCATTCGAACCACCTGGCGTGCCTGACCAACGGGTCGACGGGCTACCCGGGCTCCGACGGGTACATACCGTTCGAGAACGGGTTCCTCTCCGAGATCCTCCGGGCGCAGGGCTACAACACCTACTGCGTCGGGAAATGGCACCTCGCCCCTGAGGAGTCGATGACCGCGGCCGGTCCGTATGACCGCTGGCCGCTGGGGCGTGGATTCGAGCGCTACTACGGCTTCCTGGGCGGCGACACCCACCAGTACTACCCCGAACTCGTGCGGGACAACTCGCAGACCGAGCCCGAGACCACCCCCGAGCAGGGCTACCACCTGACCCCCGACCTGGTCGAGAAGGCCACGGCGATGATCGCCGACGCCAAGCAGGTCGCTCCGAACAAGCCGTTCTTCCTCTATTTCGC
>CAIOYU010000727.1 GCA_903862565.1 uncultured Actinomycetes bacterium
GTCGGGTTGGGCGCAGTCGGCGCGGGAACGGGAATGTGTTGCTACGGGTGGAAGGGCGGCATCGGGTCGGCATCGCGGGTGCTGCCCGACGGCCATGTCCTCGGGGTGCTGGTGTTGGCCAACTTCGGTTCCTGGGAGCGTCTGACGATCGCCGGTGTACCGGTGGGTCGCGCCCTAGGCCCGCCGGCGCATCTGGGACCAAAACCCGCCGGTTCCTGTATCGGCGTGGTGATCACCGACGCTCCGATCGACGCCGCGGGTTGCACGCGTCTGGCGACCCGGATGGGTCTCGGACTGGCCCGGACCGGGTCCACCGCACATCACGGCTCCGGTGAGATATTCCTCGGCCTGGCAACAGGATTGCGCGAGATGCGATCAACGGCAGGCACCACTCGTGCCGTGTTGTCCGGGACCCGATTGGACCCCTACTTCGAGGCCACCGTCGACGCGACCGAGGAGGCAGTCATTGATGCACTATTCACCGCGACGACGACGACCGGCGTCGGCGGCCGGACCATCGACGCCCTGCCACTCGACCGGGTACGCCCGATGCTGGCGCCATGACCGGCAGCAGACGCGACGAGTGGATCCCCATGTCGGACGGCGCACTTCTCGCGATCACGCTGTACCTGCCCGACAGTGGTCCGCAGCCATGCATCCTGGAGGCGCTGCCATACCGCAAAGATGATCTGACCGCCTCCTATCGCCCCGAGTACACCCGACTCCGCGACGAGTTCGACTACGCCCTGGCGCGTCTGGATGTGCGCGGCACCGGCAGCAGCAGTGGGCGGGCGATCGACGAGTACCAGTCCCGGGAGCAAACCGATCTGGCCGAGGTGATCGTCTGGATCGCCGCGCAGGAGTGGTGCGACGGCAACGTCGGGATGTACGGCACGTCCTACAGCGGCTTCAACTCCCTTCAGATGGCGGCCGAACGCGCACCCGGGTTGAAGGCCGTCATCGCCATCTATGCCTCGGACGACCGTTTCACCGACGACGTGCACCTGTGCGGCGGCTCGCGGCGCTGGCTGGACCTGGTGGACTACTGCCACTATGTGACACCGATGAATGCGCTGCCCCCGGTGCCCGCGCTGTGGGGTGAGGGGTGGCGCGACGAGTGGGCGGCGCGGATCGCCGAACACGAGCCCTGGCTGTTCGGCTGGCTCGAGCACACCCGCCGCGACGAGTACTGGCAGCACGGGTCGATTCGTCCGGCCTACGACGACATCGAATGTCCGGTGCTGCTGGTCGCCGGCTGGGCGGACGGGTATCGGAACAACTCATTTCGCACGGTTGCCGCACTGCGTGCAGCGGGCCGGCATGCCGAACTTCTGGCCGGGCCGTGGCCGCACGCCGCGACCTCATCATGTCTTCCCGGACCCCGCATCGACCTGGTGCCGGAAATGGTCGCGTGGTGGGACCGCTGGCTTCGTGGCCGAACTCCCGCCGTCGAGCCCCCGACGGCACGGTGGTACGCACGCGCCTCACACCGTCCGGCCGTCGACCTCGACCACGTGCCGGGTGTATGGCGGGCCGACGAGTGGCCGAACCCACGTTCCACCGAGCAGACCTGGCCGCTGTCGTCGAAGGCGCCGTACGACGTGGTCGCCGATATCGGCCTCACCGCGTGGCTGTCATGCAGCGGACACCTACCGTGGGGCCAGCCCGACGATCAGCGCACCGACGACGTCCGTGCGCTGACGTGGGACTGGCCGCTCGCCAACAGACTCGAGATCGCCGGCTATCCCCATGCACGGCTGCAGATTTCCGCTACCGAGCCGGTCGCCAGCGTCGCCCTGCGACTGTGCGACGTAGCACCTGACGGCACGTCCACACTGGTGTCCCGCGGCTTTCTGAACCTGACCCGCCGCGGCGGTATGGCGACGGCGACACCGCTGGTACCCGGTGAGGTGTATGACGTTGACGTCGGCATTGAGGCGACCGCCTGGCAGTGGGCGCCGGGACACGTGCTGCGGCTTGCATTGGCCGGTGCCGACTGGCCCAACGTCATCGCGCCGCCGGCGCGGGCGTCGCTGACCATCCACGGCGGCGAGTTGGTGCTGCCGACCTATGACGCGACGACAAGTCCCTACCCGGCGCCGGTTTTCACACCCGGCGACGACGCAGCCGACGAGGATCCGGCCGCGGTCACCTGGCGGACCTGGCGCGACGTTCTGGCCCGGGTTACCGGTGCTGTGGTCGATCACGGCGGCGATCCCTACGACACCCCGTACGGTCGCACGGGCGAGCACTACTTCGGCGAGGTCAGCGTGCAGACCGACACGTTCACCCAATCGGCGCGATCCGATGTCACCTTCGCCCTGCATTTCGACGACGATGGATCGGGTGCACCCGTCGACTGTGTCGTCACATCA
>CAIOYU010000728.1 GCA_903862565.1 uncultured Actinomycetes bacterium
CCACAGTTGGCCTTCGAAGTCACCGCGGTCGTAGATGGTGACGATGTTCGGGTGGCGCAGCATCGCCACCATCTCGGCTTCCCGATTGAATCGCTGTCGATACTCGTCATCGTGGCTGACCCCGGTCCCGAGCACCTTGAGCGCATCGTGGCGGGGCAGGCGTGGATGCGCAGCCAAATAGACCTCGCCCATTCCGCCGGTGCCGAGGACCCGGCCGATGTGGTAACCGGCGAAGATCTGGCCGTCCGCTAACGGCATCTGCGCAACCTAAACTCCTGGCCGCTCACCCCGGGACATTGGCCTTCAGGGTCGCAAGGGCCCCAACGCTGAGCCGGGCCAGCTCGGCGGCCTCATCGTGATCGAGTGCGGCGGAGAATATCTCGGTCATCCGGCGGTTGGTTGCCTCCTCAACCTCCGCATAACGCTCGGCCTTCTCCACTCCGTCGGCGAAGGGTTCGGCAAAGCCGAACATCATGGTGTAGTCGCGGCCACCGTGGAGCATGTGAGCTTCGACCGGGGTGATGTCCGACAGCGACAGCGCCTTGAAGTGGACATCGCCGCGCAACTCACGCAATACGAACATCACCTGCAGTGCCCGGGCCGCGTCGTCGCCGGCCAACGCCATGTTCCGATAACCGGCGTACATCGGCAGTCCCAGCGGCGACGTCGCGGCAATGACTTTCTCACCGAGTTGCGCGATGCGCGCGGGCCCTTCGGCGCCGCTCAGGTACTTGCGGCCGAAGTCGGCCACCTGATCCCAGTACACCTTCGCCGCACCGGCCGCCCCACGGACCGCGACGCCTTCCTCCCAGCAGGCGCTGACGAAGTTCGGCTCGAAAACGGTGAACACCGCCGCCACCGTCGAACCGGTGGCCTCGCCCAACACGCCACCGCGGCCGGCGACATAGCCGGCGAACGGGTTTTCATAACCCGCCGCGATACTGCCGCCGAACGTCTCCGGGTGCAGCATGAAGACTCCGATGGCCTCGCCTATGGCGGCGCCCGCGTCGCGGACTGCTTCGCTCAACTCGGACTTGCTCATTGATATTCCTCCCGTAGAGACGACGGCTCTGCGCTCGCGGTCTACCGGCAGCGTAATCCGATCAGTCCAGCGGAACACCCAGGGTGTTGAGCGTCATCGCCAGAGCGTCGTACTGACCCACCAGCGTGACGAACTCGATCAGTTGGCGCCGGTCCAGATACTCGCCGAGCTGTTGCCAGGCCTGCTCCGAGAGCATCCTGGTGGCGAGGAGTTCATCGACGCCGGTGAGCAGTGCGCGGTGGCGCACGGAGAGCCCCTCTGCGTTCGGCCAGGCGAACACCTCGGCCTGGGTGTCGGCATCGACCCCCCGGCGCAGCGCCAACTGGCGGTGCTGCTGAAGCTCGTAGGCACAGCCGCGCAGGTGGCCGACGCGCAGAATGATGACCTCGGCGTCCCGTTTGGGCAGCCGGCCGCGGTACAGCAGCACGCCGCTGAACGGTATCCACGACCAGAACAGGCGCCGATGAACGGCGAGCGTGGTGAAGAGGTGGAATTCGGGCACGCCCAGGACGCGGGCCGTCAACTTACAGAACAGCCACCCCGGCAGGCCCAGTTCGCGCCGACTGCCCGACGGGATGCGCGGCGGCGCGACAGCGGGCAGTGGGGCCGGCAATTCCGGGTCGGGATCAATGGTCACCGCAATATCCTCGCTCGGCCAGTAAGCCGTCGCCGGGCTTCGCTATCCTCAACAGGTCTTCGTTATCCTCGATGGTACGGGTGAATCGGGGGTTCGCACTTTCCGGACCGGCGCATAAGCCACCCGGGCTGTCCAAACGCCGCACCGGCGGGGCTCCGCCGGGTGATGCGTCCGAAAGGTAGTGCTGTGCTCGAAGCTCGTGTCACACCGATCGCGGTAATCGGTATGGGCTGCCGACTGCCGGGCGGCATCGACTCCCCCGAACTTCTATGGGAGGCGTTGCTGCGCGGCGACGATCTCATCACCGAGATCCCCGCGGATCGGTGGGACGTCGATGAACACTATGACCCCCAACCGGGCGTGCCCGGCCGGTCAGTATCGCGATGGGGCGGATTCATCGATGACATCGGTGGTTTCGATGCCGAGTTCTTCGGACTCGGTGAGCGCGAAGCGGCCGCGATCGACCCGCAGCACCGCCTCCTGCTGGAGACGGCCTGGGAGGCGGTGGAGCACGCCGGAC
>CAIOYU010000729.1 GCA_903862565.1 uncultured Actinomycetes bacterium
CCATTGATGATCGCGATCGACATCGCAGCCCCGGCTCACGCGGACACCACGGTGGTGAGCACTCCCGATCCGTCATTCCATGCCCCGGTGCCGCATCCCGCCTTCCCCCACCAGAGCGAACAGGCCCTGCCCGGCACGCCGGCGCACCACCATCACCAACATCACAAGGGCGCATGAGGTGGTGCCGGCCCGGGGTCACGCCCCGCCTGTCGAACTCCTCATTCCGCAGGGGCCACGCCGCTGGCGGCACCCTTCATCGTCGCTTTCGACCTGGCCTCGGCTCGCACCTTTTTCCCGTTTCGGGTGAATCCAGAGGGCGAGACCGCCACAGACAGCAATTGGCTCTCGCCGGCGACGAAGGGATGGAAGGCGACCCCGCCGCCACCCCGGCCCTTCACCGGAATATCGCTGCAGGCGGTCACTTTCCAGCCCCGCTCCGACACCGACAGCAGCGCCTCGGCGGCCTCTCCGGTGATCGGCAACGCCGCGATGACCTCGTCGCCGACGTCGCCCAGCCGGACCCCCGCCACCCCGTTGCCGGCCGCGCCCTGCGGGTTGACCGTGGCGGGGTCGATGCGCAGCACCTTGCCCGCCCGCGTGACCAGCGCCAGGTGCGAACCTTCCGGCAGCACACCCGAACAGAGCAGGCCGGTGATGTCGGGGGCCACTGCCACGTCGCGCACACGAGTGGGCAAACCCATCCCGGTGGTGAACTTGATGCGCCCGTCCGCCCATGCCGCCCAACCGATTCCGCGGGACAGCAGCTCACCGTGACTGTCGGAGAACACCCCACGGTGGTCCAGCCTCCACGCCGGGTTGGGTTTACGTTCGCGTGGACCGTCGGAGTCAACGGCGGCCCCGACCGGGACGGCGTCGAAGTCCAGCGAGGTCCGTCGGTCGAACTCCGGCCCGTCGAACAGTGTTGCGGTCGAGACCAGTTCGGCGTCGATCACGGACCGTCGCGCGTCCGCGGAGGCGACCAGCTCGGTCAGCTCGGCGAATTCGGCGTCGAGCTTGTCGGCCTCGGTCGCCAGTTCGACCACATCCAGACGCGTCAGCCGGCGCAACTGCAAGGCCAGCACATAGTCGGCCTGCACATCGTCGATGCCGAACCGGGCGCACAGCCCGGCACGCGCCTCATCGACGGTGTCGCTGCCGCGGATCACCGCCACAGCCGCGTCGATGTCGATGTGGACCAGCAGCAGTCCCGAGACCAGGTGCCTGCGGGCGGCGACCTTCTCCAACCGGTGCTCGCTGCGGCGCAGCACGACGGAGTCGCGCAACGACAGGAACGTGGCGATCAACTCGCGCACCGACCACCAGCGCGGGATCCGGTCGGCGTCGAGAGCCACCATGCTGGCGGCGAACGTCGATTCCAGCGGGGTCAGCGCCAGCAGGGAGGTGCGCACCTGCTGCGGGTCGTGACCACGCTTGGCGGTCACCACGATGCGCAACCCGTTGCGCCGGTCGGTGAGGTCGGACAGGTCGGCCACCCCGGGGAGATCGCCCCCGGTGATCAGCGAGCGGATGCGTTCCTGGACAGTCGAACTGGCCACCCCAGGCGGCAATTCGGTGATGACGACGTTGCGGTCCTCCACGTCCAGCCGACCGCGCACGGTGAAGGACCCCCGGCCGGTGGTGACGTAGTCCCGCAGACCGGCGGAGCCAACCACCGCTGCCCCGCAACCCCAGTCGGGACCGGGCAGCAGTTCCATCAGGGCGTCATCGGACAGTTCCGGATCGGCTAGCAGCGCCCGGCAGGCGGCCATCACCTCGCGCGGGTTGTGGGCGGGAACCTTGGTGGCCCAGCCCTCGGCGATGCCGATCGCGCCGTTGACGAGCAGCACCGGGAAGCGGGCGGGGAGCACGACCGGCTCGACCCATTCGCCGTCGAAGGTCTCCGTCATGGGCACCGCGTTGTCGGCCAGTTCGGCGGTCAGCGCCGCCCCCGCCGGGGAGAGCCGCATCTCGGTGTAGCGGTCCGCCGCCGGGATGTCGCCCTGGATCCGCGGGAACGCCCCCTGGCCGTCGATGATCTTGACCCGCTGGAACTCCGCCGCCAGCAGCGCCGCGGCGCCGTACATGGCGGCTCCGCCGTGCGGGTGAAGGTTGCCGGTCACCGCCGAACAGACCTTCGAGGA
>CAIOYU010000730.1 GCA_903862565.1 uncultured Actinomycetes bacterium
CGAACAACGCGCCCGGGATCTGTTGACGGCCCTGCAATCCACGGGTTGGGACGCCGGGATCGTCGGGGAGTTGACCGACGACCCCGCCGTCGCCAGGGTCCTGACCTTCGCCGCCACCGAGGTGGTGCCGCGACTGGCCGGTACCTCGAGGGAGATCGACCAGGTGTTGCGGGCACTGGAGGGTCGCTACATCGCCGCCGGCCCGTCCGGGTCGCCGCTGCGCGGTCTGGTCAACGTCCTGCCCACCGGACGCAACTTCTACTCCGTCGACCCCAAGGCGATGCCGTCCAGGCTGGCCTGGGAAACCGGTGTGGCCATGGCGGATTCGCTGCTGGCCCGCTACCGCGCCGACTATGGCGACTGGCCCCGATCGGTCGGCCTATCGGCGTGGGGTACCTCGGCCATGCGCACCTCCGGCGACGATATCGCCGAAATCCTTGCGCTGCTAGGGGTTCGGCCGGTGTGGGACGACGCGTCTCGCCGTGTCGTCGACCTCGAGGCCATCGGCCTGGCCGAGTTGGGCCGTCCACGCATCGACGTCACCGTCCGGATCTCCGGCTTCTTTCGCGACGCCTTCCCGCACGTCGTCACCATGCTCGACGACGCGGTGCAACTGGTGGCCGGTCTGGACGAGCCGGCCGACCAGAACTACGTCCGCGCGCACGCTCAGGCCGACCTGGCCGAGCATGGCGACGAACGGCGCTCCACGACAAGGATTTTCGGCTCGAAGCCCGGAACCTACGGAGCGGGCCTGCTGCAGCTGATCGACAGCCGCAACTGGCGCGACGACGCCGACCTCGCCGAGGTCTACACCGCCTGGGGCGGATTCGCCTACGGCCGCGGGCTCGACGGCCGGCCCGCCGCCGCGGACATGGAAAACCAGTACCGGCGCATCGCCGTCGCCGCCAAGAACACCGACTGCCGCGAGCACGACATCGCCGACTCCGACGACTACTTCCAGTACCACGGCGGCATGATCGCCACCGTCCGTGCGCTCACCGGCGAGGCCCCGGCGGCCTACATCGGCGACAACACCCGGCCCGACGCGGTGCGCACCCGCACCCTGAACGAGGAGACCACCCGGGTGTTCCGTTCCCGGGTGGTCAACCCGCGCTGGATGGCCGCCATGCGCCGCCACGGCTATAAGGGGGCCTTCGAGATGGCCGCCACGGTGGACTATCTCTTCGGGTATGACGCCACCGCGGGCGTGATGGCCGACTGGATGTATGAGCAACTGACCGAGTCCTACGTGCTGGACCCGGAGAACCGCAAGTTCCTGTCCGAGTCGAACCCCTGGGCGCTGCACGGCATGTCCGAGAGGCTGCTCGAAGCCGCGGGCCGGGGGATGTGGCAGCACCCCGAACCCGCCACCCTCGAGGGACTGCGCCGGGTGCTGCTGGAGTCCGAGGGCGATCTCGAGGCCCGGTAGTAGGTTGGTCGCATGGCTGCCGCTTCCAACAATGTGACCTTCGACGACGTGTCCAAAGCTCAGTACGTGCTGCTGACCACCTTCACCAAGGACGGCCGGCCCAAGCCGACGCCCATCTGGATCGCCCGCGAGGGCAACAGGGCGCTGGTGATCACCGAGAAGAACTCCTGGAAGGTCAAGCGCATCCGCAACACCCCGCGGGTCACCCTGGCGGTGTGCGACATGAAGGGCAAGGTCAAGGGCCCCACCGTCGAAGCGGTGGCAAGCGTGCTCGACGACTCCCAGACCGACATGGTCTACCGGGCCATCAACAAGCGTTACGGGATCATCGGAAAGGCGTTCACGTTCTTCTCGAAACTGCGCGGCGGTGCCGGGCGCACCGTGGGCCTGGAGATCCGCGCGGCCTGAGTTGTCGCCGGGCGCGTGATTCGCCCCCGTCAGCCGCCGAACAGACCCGAGGTCCGCTTGATGGCGGGCGGGGTCCAGGTGCCGTCCGACGCCGCCGATTCAGGCGCGTAGATCCGCAGGTAAACGCTGAATTCTCCGGTGGGCACCTGCAGCCAGTTCGCCCCGGCGTCACCTGGATTCTGCTGGGACAGGATGACGTCGATGGACCCGTCTGGCCGGGTGATCACCCCGCCGTTGCTGTAGACGTTCGGGGCCGTCGAGGTCACCAGTTTGCCGGCGCTGTC
>CAIOYU010000731.1 GCA_903862565.1 uncultured Actinomycetes bacterium
ACCGGTGGGTGATCAGAGCCGAAAAATTTTGGCGGGCAAGCAGGTCGACGGCGTCTTCGAAGCGGTCCGGCCGAGTGAAAGATACCGAACCGATCTGGCGTAGCCGCCCGGGTGCCGAGGCGATGGCACCGGCGTCGGCTGAACGCGCCGAGGAGGTCGCTCCCGGGATCTGGTGTTCCCCCGGCCTGACCAACTCCTATCTGATCACCACCAGCGACGGTCCGGTGGTCGTCAACACCGGAATGGGCTTCGAGTCGCCGGTCCACCGCGCCAACTTCGACGCCGTCGACTCGCGCCCGGTGCGCTACATCGCCATCACCCAGGGCCACTACGACCACGTCGGCGGCATCGAGACCCTGCGCGATCCTGCGACGAAGGTTGTCGCCCAGGCGAACTGGCGGAACTGGCGCGACGACAACGAACGACTGATGCGCTACCGGGTGGCCCGCAGTGCCTTCGCGTTCAAAGACACCCTGGCCGAGGGGGTCGGGGCGACCCAGAAGCGCTTCGGATCGCTGCCGCCGCAGAGCACCCTCACCGCCGACATCGAGGTTGACGACGCGATGACCCTGCAGGTCGGTGACCGCCGGCTGGAACTGATCGCCACCCCGGGCGGGGAGACCACCGACTCCATGGTCGTCTGGCTGCCCGACGAGCGGGTCTGCCTGTGCAGCAATACGTTCGGTCCGGCCGTCGGGCACATCCCCAACCTGGTTACGATGCGCGGCGACCGATACCGCGACGCGCTGACGATGATCGACACCATCGAGCGGGTCCGCGCGCTTCAGCCCCGGACGCTGATCACCGGGCACTTCGCCCCGATCGTCGGCGCCGCGCTCATCGACGCCGAATTGGCCAGACTCCGCGACGCCGTCAGTTTCGTCCACGACCAGACAGTGGCCGGGATGAACGCCGGCAAGGACGTTCGCACCCTGATGGCCGAAATCTCCCTGCCCGAGCATCTGCAGGTGGGCCAGGGTTACGGTGCCGTGGCCTGGGACGTGCGCGCCATCTTGGGAGAACTCACTCCGGCTGGTTCCATCACCGATCCACCACCGAGTTGTACCCGGTCGGCCCGGAATCGGTGAGCCCGGATCTGCTCGAGTTGGCCGGCGCCGACGCGCTCGCCGCCCGCGCCCGCGAACATCTGGAGGCGGGCCGGCCGCTGCAGGCCATCCACCTCGCCGAGATCGTCGTCCACCCCGAGCCCGGGCATCCGTTGTCGCGGATGGTGCTGAAAGACGCGCATGAGGCCCTGCTGGCCGAAAGCGTGAACTTCTGGGAATCCGCCTGGCTCACAACGCAGATCGCGAGGTACGCATGACCGGCCGCGTCAGCTTCGACTTCACCGGAACCCGCGCCCTGGTCACCGGCGGCACCAGTGGTATCGGCCACGCCGTCGCCAGACTGCTGTGCGACGCCGGGGCCACCGTCACGGTCACCGGCACCCGCGAGGCCGCGGCCGACTACGACACCGACCTCGCCGGGCTGGCTTACCGACGGCTGATCCTGACCGACCCGGACTCGGTCGCCGCCGTCGCATCGGAGATCACCGAACTCGACATCCTGATCAACAACGCCGGTGCGAACTTCCCGGGCGGTCTCGACGAGTCCGATCCCGACGGCTTCGACGCCTCGGTGGCCCTGAACCTCGGCGGGCACTATCGGCTCACGGTTGCCCTGCACCGGGCGCTAAAGGCCTCGACTGCCCGCGGCGGCGCCAGCGTGGTGAACCTGGCGTCGATCTCGGCGTTGCGGGCGGTAACGCTGGTGCCCGGCTACTGCGCCGCCAAGGCGGGCCTGATCAACCTCACCCGCAACCTGGCCGTGAAGTGGGCCCGCGACGGCATCAGGGTCAACGCGGTGGCGCCTGGGCTCATCGACACCCCGATGACCGCCCCGTTGCACGCCATCCCGGTTCTGCTCGACGGTGAACTGGCGCATATCCCGTTGCGGCGGATGGGAACTGCTGACGAGGTGGCGTCGGCGGTGGGGTTCCTGTGCACTGAGAGCAGTGGCTACACCAGTGGTGCACTGGTCGTCGTCGACGGCGCTTCTGACTGTGTGTGAGCCTGCTAAGGCCGAAGCGACGGGGTACGCAGGCCGAACTCCCGCCTGAGCACCGTCCTCGCCGCGTAATACCCGCTCATACCGTGTACGCCGCCGCCTGGAGGCGTGGCCGAGGAGCACAGGTAGGCCTTGGGAATCGGAGTGGTCCAGGGATTTACGCGTGGAGTGGGCCCGAGCAGTGCGCGTGGAATCGTGGTGCCGCCCACCCCGATGTCGCCGCCCACGTAGTTGGCGTCATGCTCGGCCAGGAGACTGGCCGGGATGCTGCGGGCGGCGACGACGATATCGGCGAAGCCGGGGGCGAAGCGTTCCATGACGGCGGTGATGACGTCGGCCTGGTCGACGGGCGATCCGGCCGGGACGTGGGCGTAGGTCCAGAACGGCCGACGGCCTTGGCCGTCAATGCGACTCGGGTCGGCGGCGTAGGACTGTGCCGCCAGCACCATCGGCCACTCGGCGTGTCGCCCGGCGGCGATCTCGGCCTCGGCGAGCGCCATCTGGGCCCGGGTTCCGCCCAGATGCAGCGTCGGCGCATCGGCCAGTCGCGGGTCGGCCCACGGAACATCCTCGGAGAGAACGAAATCCACCTTTGCGATGCCCGGTCCGTAGCGGTAGCGCCGCAGCGCCCGCGCGTAGCGGGACGGTAGGGCGTCGCCGTAGATGTCCAGCAGGGCAGTCGGTGCGGTGTCGTAGATCACCACACCCGTTGGGGGAGTGCGCACTTCGGCGTCAGTCGCCAGCGTCCCGCCGTTGGCGCGCAGATCGTCGATCAGAGCGTCGGCGATCGCCTGGCTGCCGCCCGCCGGCACCGGCCAGCCCGAGGTGTGCCCGATCGTCGCGAGCAGAAGCCCGGCGCCCGCCGCGACGAAGGATGGCAGCGTCGAAATGGCATGGGCGGCAACACCGGTGAACAGTGAGCGGGCGTCGTCGCCGCGCAGTCGCCCCCATAGCGGCGTGCCCTGTTCGAGCATCCTCTGCGCCAGCAGTGCCGTCGCAGCCAGGCCCGGGGGCAGGGAACGCTTGTCGCCCAGCAGGAACTCCACGACGTCGCCGCCGCGGTCGGCCAGCGGCCCCAGCAGGTGCCGCCAGGAACCGCCGTGCTCAAGTTCGGCGCAGGTGCGTTCCAGGTCCCGGTAGGCCAGGGCGGCGGGCCGGCCCGGCAGCGGGTTTGCATAGGAGATCTCCGGCACCGCCAGTCGGACGCCGCGGGCCCGGAGGTCGAACTCGGTCAAGAACGGCGACGCCAGCGCCAGTGGGTGAATCGCCGAACAGATGTCATGCCGCACCTCGGGAAACTCCGGGTCGGCCAGCGTGCGCGCGCCGCCCCCGAGGGTCGGCTGGGCTTCGAGAACCTGCACCGACAGCCCGGCGCGGGCACAGAGGACCGCGGCGGACAGCCCGTTGGGCCCACTACCGACCACCGTGATGTCCACTACGCCATTCTCCCGCCCACCGCCCCAGGCGTTCTCCCGCCCACCCACCGGTGATTACCGCCCATTACGCTGTCACGGTGACTTTGCCCGTAGTGCTCATCGCCGACAAACTCGCCCAGTCCACCGTCGCCGCCCTCGGCGACCAGGTTGAGGTCCGCTGGGTCGACGGTCCCGACCGTCCCAAGCTGCTGGAAGCCGTCGCCGATGCCGACGCGCTGCTGGTTCGTTCGGCGACCACCGTGGACGCCGAGGTGATCGCCGCCGCGCCGCGGCTGAAGATCATCGCCCGAGCCGGCGTCGGCCTCGACAACGTCGACGTCCCCGCCGCCACTGCCGCCGGTGTGCTGGTGGTCAACGCGCCGACCTCCAACATCCACAGCGCCGCCGAGCACGCGCTGGCCCTGATGCTGGCCGCCGCGCGGCAGATCCCGGCGGCCGACGCGACTCTGCGTGAGCACACCTGGAAGCGTTCGAAGTTCAACGGCACCGAGATCTTCGGCAAGACAGTCGGCGTGGTGGGCCTGGGCCGGATCGGGCAACTCGTGGCCCAGCGGCTTGCCGCGTTCGGCACCCACGTCATCGCCTACGACCCCTACGTCCCGCCGGCCCGTGCCGCGCAACTCGGCATCGAACTGCTGCCGTTGGACGACGTGCTGGCCCGCGCCGACTTCATCTCGGTGCACCTGCCCAAGACCAAGGAGACCGCCGGCCTGCTCGGCAAGGAGGC
>CAIOYU010000732.1 GCA_903862565.1 uncultured Actinomycetes bacterium
CTACGGTGACCCCAGCAAGGCTACCCCGTGGCACGGAGACGGTCCTGCTGGCCGAGGACGAGAAGTCCGTCCGCATCGGCGGTAGTCCTGCTTGCCGCCTCGGAATTGGAGGCGTACGCGCAATTCGTCCCAGGTGTCCATCTCCGGGTGATAGCGAACGGGATGTCGGTCCCCCCCCAGTTGATGCGGACCGACGGCGTTCGCCGGGGACCATTGCGCCTGACCTATCTCGGCCGGCTCGTTGCGACCAAGGGGGTTGCGGAGTGCATCGAGGCGGCCCGGCTCCTGATGGACTCCGGTCGTGTTTTCACGCTGACGATCGTGGGTAACGGTCCGCAGGAAGCAGAGCTCAGGGTGCAGGCCGCGCCACTAATCGAGAAGGGGATCGTCGAGTTCGTCGGTGCGAAGTTCGGTGAAGAGAAGGATCAACTCTGGTGCGAGACTGACCTTTTTGTCTTTCCTACTAACCATGCGGAGGGCCTGCCGTATGCGCTTCTCGAGAGCATGGCGGCTGGCGCTGTTCCGATCACCACCCGCGTCGGTGCCGCGCCAGACGTGATCCAGGAGGGGGTACACGGTCTGTTCATCCCGCCCGGTCACCCCCGGGCGTTATGCGATGCGATCATCGAGCTCGACGACGACCGCGAAGGGCTCTTGGGGATGTCCCACGAGTGCATGTCGCGAATTCGCCAGGAATACAACGTGGAACGACTCAGCGCGGAGTTCGCCGCTTTGTACCGATCGCTAGTTCCAGGGCATCCCGAAGCGGTGCGTGTCATCCCGGCGGCACCGGATGAGAGGGAACTTCCGCGCTACTAAAAGTTATCTCAATTGCGATGAATTTGGGATGGCAGCGCTGTTCTCTATGAATCCGATGACAGCACGGTTGCCATCGCAGAACACCACGCATCCAAGATGGTCAACTCATCAGCATCGACAATCCCGGCACTAACAAGGGCTTCGTAACAACGACGGAGTCGGGCGCTGATTGAATCCTCGGGGTCGAACGACACCTCATCGAGCAAGCGCCGAATTCTGGAGTTCCACCGATAGCCCGGGATCTCCGACTCGAAGTCGTTCAGGAGATTGTGTGGGTTCCGGTCCTGATGAACCCCGGGGCCCATGTACACCAGGCTGGCGCCCATCGAATGCATTACGCGAAGCGCCACGAAGGAACGCCAGATATCGGTCATTCGAAAACTCACGGTCGCTGGGAGATACATCAGCTCGAAGTGCGAATGCCACGCGGTTGCTTGCGAGTTGAACGGTGTGAACGAGCCATGGCCGACTGCGAACCTTCCACCCTCAAGTTCCGCGGGTGCTTGCTCTCGGGTGAGACGGTAAACCGCGTCAACGTCCGGCTCTCCTGAGGCAAGCCACTGCTGCACTGCCACATTCTCGACATGACCGTTGACCGACGTGTAAGCGGCTTCATTGTGAATTTCTTCTAGAGGAAGTCCACGCGGCCAGATATCAGTCCGATTTGTCATCCGGTAGGGGTTGATCCAGCCAGATTCCGATTCGACAACTGGACCCTCGAACGAGGCCTCGATCGTCAATGGGCCGAGCCCGGGTAACGGACCGTTATCATCATCGGACTCGAAGATCACATTCGCGCCACCCGCAAGACATGCCAGGTACCCCAAATTCTTTCTTGCGTAGGTATTCCAGGGTGTCAACTTCGCCAACTCCGACTCAATGGTCAACTGCTCCTCGACCGAGAGATATCTGGTCCCGGGATACTGCCAGTCCGACGGAGTCTTTAGGTCGCCTACGATGACAACTGAGTGGAAGGCTGATGAGTGGATGAGGTTACGCAGTTGCAGAGTTGCGCCCTGGATGGTGGTGACTACAAGGCCTAGTCTCGTCATTTCGAATCCGCTCCTGAACACTCAACTGCCGATGACGTTGCTAAGGCGAAGGTGCAAGCCCGCGAAAATTTCATGCGGACCTAGCCTTGAACTTCTCGGCCGATTTATTCCAAAAAAAGGCTATCATTGACCCCAGTGGTGTGTGATTGATGCTAGCGCCCCTATGCTGGGCCTCTTGGACGCGATCTTGATCGGCCAAGCGACTCGAACGAATCATCGCCGCGGCGGTTTTCTTGTGAATATTAGGAATCTATACATGTCTAATTCACCCCCCTTGCCTCATCTCATCAACCCGGAGCCTGCGCATCCACACCCGTCTTATCAGGCTGTGCACGCAATGGTACGGTCATGGAGACGTGCAGGTGGATCAG
>CAIOYU010000733.1 GCA_903862565.1 uncultured Actinomycetes bacterium
GGGAGCTACTCGTACACACCCGGCACACAATTCGCCGGCACAGACACATTCACCGTCAGGATCGGACCCGAGAACCGCACTCGGAACCTTCTCGACCGACGCAGCGACGGCTCCCGTCAGGTGACAATCCAGATCGGCGCCGACAACCGGATCGACCAGCCTGATACGGCGCTCTACCTGGCCGACGCGTCAGGCACCATCAAGGTCACCAAAAAAACCGGCCTGCTCACAAGCCAATACGCCGCGACGGTCACCATGAAGGACCTCAGCCCCGGTGCCCAGCTGTCCTGGTTGGACGCGTCCGGCGGGCAGGGTTCGGTCAGTGTCGAGGATTTGGCGACCAAGCTGTGGCCCGGGCTCAAGTCGAAAGCCACCGCGAACGGGGAAAGCGTTCACGCGACCCTGTCCTTCAACGCCGCAGACGGTACACAACAAGCCCTTCTGCTGGATGCCGTAGAGGTGACGAGAGACGCCGCTGGCAGCTATGTCTTCAAGGGCACACTTAGTACCGACCCCGCGATCAACCCGACGGGCCCGGACGTCTGGGACGTGCGTGGGAAGCAACTAAAGGCACTGTTCGAATACTTCCGCAAGAGTCACAACATCGAAGCAGGCCCAACACAGTTCACCCCAGTCGAGGCCAGCTTCGCTCAGGGCGCTTTTTATATCGACACCTTCACAGCGCGGAGCTACGCCAACGCCGGCTTCTATGCGCTGGATTCCGAAGCCACCCAGAAGGCGTCCGGTGCCACGAGCGCGGGCGTGGCCGGCTTCGCACCCTCAGCTTTAGAAACCGCAGCCACCGCGTCGGATTCCGCGGTGACCGCGTCGATCCCGCTGGGGAACTCCTTCGCGATCGGACGCGACGATGGGTCGGTCGAGTTGTGGACCGATGGTGAACGGAAAGTCTTGCGTTACGGGGGCTGGGGCGAGGTGACCCAACTTCTGGACTACAGCCGCCCGTTGAAGGACGCCGCGGGCAACACCGTCGCCAGTACCCTCACCGGCTACATCTCTGGCAATACTCTGACCGTGACCGGGCTGGGCGCGGGCAGCAAAGTGGTCGTCGGTAGCGAGATCACCGGCGAAGGGGTCAAGGCGGGCACCACCGTCACCAAGTACGTCCCGCAGTCCGGTTCCTTCGGCGGCCCGGGCACCTACGAGGTGAGCATCGCACAGACGGTGGGCAGTGCGGTTCCCGCCGAGAAGGGCAGCCCGGCCGGCATCACGGTCACCCAGACCAACGTTCCCGCCGTCGCGCCGGCGATCGTCGCCGGCATGGCCAACGGGTCGGTGCAACTGTGGACGGCCACCAATGGCTGGACCGAACTGCACGACTCCGGCTGGAAGGCGGGGGTGACCACGATGATCAACTACGGCGAGGGTTTCGTGGTGGGCCTGGACAACGGGTCGGTGCAGCAGTGGAACGGCCCCGGAACCAATCCGGACACCTCGACGTGGAAGAACAACTGGACCGAACTGCACAACGACGGCTGGAAGAGCGGGGTCACCGCAATACTTCCCTACAAGGGCCGCCCCGACGTGTGCACCGGAGGCTGCCCCGGGTTCCTGGTCGGCCTGGCCAACGGCTCGGTGATGCAGTACAACGACGCCAGAAACGGGCTCGACCAGCCGGGCTGGTGGGAACTGCACGGCGCCGGCTGGGACAGCGCGGTGAAGGAAATCGTGCTGTCCAAGTACGACCAGTACGGGCTTCCCACCTTCGCGGTGGGCCTGGAGAACGGGTCGGTCCAGCAATGGCAGTGGACTGGCGAGCGCTTGACCTGGGATGAGATCCAGAGGCCGGGCAAGTACGGCTGGAACAGCGAAATCACCTCGATGAGCCAGTACGACCAGAACTTCATCGTCGGCCTGGCAAACGGCGCGGTGGAGATGCGGGTCAACCCCAGCCCGGCCACCTTCGTCAGCTCCGGCGGGGGTGCGATCAGTCCAGTGCCGGTCACCGTCTCCCTGCCCAACACCTACACCCAGAGCGTCGGCACGGTCAGCCAATCAGGTGCTTCGTCTAAAGCAAGAATGGATATCGCCCTGCCCACCGGGGCCACTCCCAGCAGTTTCGTGGGCGCGACGGTAGCGACGGCGGCCCAACCGAACGCGGCTATCGGGACAATCACCAGTTACGGGTTTACCACGCTTAGCACGGTGTACAACAGCGCGGCCGGGTCCGTGTACACAGTCGGACTGAGCAACCCGACGTATTTTCAGAATGTTTCTTCCCAACCTTTGATCCTGACCCAGCAGGGGTCGTCCCCAACGTGTCAAGGGTGCTACAACCCCAATCCCGTTGGTCAGCCGTCCGAAGTGCAGTTCCCAGAAGGTGCCATCAGCAACGGAGTCGGGAGCGCGAGCGGGAACATGTTGCAGGTGGTCGTTCCCAGCGACTGGGTCACCACACCCGGGACGTGCGGATTGTGCGGTCTGATGGCTAACCCCGCCGGAACGATCAGCGGGCCCGGCATCCAGGTGGCCACGATCACCAGCTACCAGGGTGTCGGGAACGGGCTCCTCAACCTTTCGGGCAACGTCGCCTCGTTCACGATCGGTGGTGGACCCCAGTCGGTTGGCACCCAAATCCCGGGCAAAGCCTTGCAACTCACCCCGACACCGGGTCTGGATCCCGCGGCTCTGATCGGCCAGAAGGTTGTCGGCGACGGGATTCCCTCCGGCACCGTGATCACCGGGGTGACCACCACGAAGCCCTCAGGTGAGGTCGTCTACTCAGTCAGCAGGGACGTGCTGGTCACCAACGGCACCACCGTCACGACACCAACCTTCTCGACTGAAACGGCGAGCACCTGGGTCGAACTGCACAACGACGGCTGGAAGTACGCGGTGAACCAGATCGTGCCGTTCGAGTCCGCGACCGCAACCATGGGCAAGGGAGTGGTGGTCGGCCTGGCCAACGGGGCGGTCGAGTTGTGGAACGGCCAAAGGGACCCGAAGCCCCAGGACAACTGGACCGAACTGCACAACGATGGCTGGGACAGCGGGGTCGGCAGGATCATCCCAGTGCCTGCGCCGGTCAGCAACTCCAACGGCAACGTCGTGTCGCAGAACGGGGTCGTCGTCGGCCTGCAGAACGGGGCCATGGAGCAGTGGTCTGGGCTGATCACCGGAGGCACCGGCCAAAACAACTGGACCGAGCTGCCTACAAAAGACGCCAACGAGGCGAAGGCGATTCTGCACCAGGACGGCGTCTACAAATCGGCCGTATCCTTCGCCTGGTCACTGGCCAACTCAGGAGCCACGCCCGTCTGGGGTGCTGCGGGCAGCATCGGCAGTTCGGCTGATCCGCTCTTCAGCAATCCCGCCCTACAGGCTCGCTACCAAAAGGCGCTGGACGGGACCTATAAGCCGTTCGTGTACTCCCTGACCAAGACATTCTCGAAGGCCTTCACCGACCCGACGGACACACTCGCGGGGTCGGTGGAAATCGGCTACGACGTCGACGGGGTGTCCTACGGCTACGTGTTCGTCCCCGATGGAATTCTATCGAAGCTGTCTCCGGGCAACTATTCGGTCAGTGCGTTCAGCGCCTTGAGTACCGGACCGTCGGTGACCGTCAACCTACAACCCGGACCCGACGGCACTCTCGTCGCCGGAGACTGGTCGTTGAGCAAGCAGTGGGCGGGGGACAACTGGTCGATCGGCCTCGGGCTGATCTCCGACGTGTCCGCTGGTCTCATTAACTCCACCGACACTCTGAACGCCCACGCCTATATCGTTCCCGGCTTGCTGGCGACCTACAACACCAATAGCAGTAGCGGAACGCAGTTCGCCTTCGACTGGGCCCCGGACATCGACTACACCGGTTTCGTCGACGCGGGACTGACCGTCACAGCGAACACCACCCCCTATGTCACCGCCAACTACACAGTGCCAGCTCCGGATTCGCTGCGGTTCCTCCGCAAAAAGCCCATGCTGAACGTGACAATGGGCTACGAAAATCCGCTGACCGCAACCGTTTCCGCTGGGGCGGGCAACGCAGTCTCCCTGACGTTGGGCGCCAGCGGCACCGTCACAGCGTCCGTGGGCGTCCTGGGCGGGCTGACTTCGGCGCTCGACTGGAAAACCACTCAACAGCTCTACGAGGTCACCAAGACCTTCCCGGACCGTCAAGCAGACTCGAAGGGTTGATGAAGTGAACGGAACAGTGTCGGGGAGAAAAGATCTGCAGGGACAGCCGTGCGTCGGCCGGGTCGGGGCGTTAGCGGTGGCTCTGGGCATCGGGGCGGCGGTGGTGGCCCCGCCTGGTCTGGCTGCAGCCGACACCCAGGGCCCGGGCGAGTCGACGAGCACAGCGGAAAGCCCTGGTGCCCCGACGGCCAGGGGAGTGATTCACGGCTCGCCCAACCCGCCCACGGGCACTGCAAGCCGACTCAGCACCGCCCGCAACGCACCCGCACCCACGGCGGCGCGGGCCGCTCTTGATCCTGCTGGACCCGAGGCGGTCAGCCATGTCGCCCGGCCCGGGCGCTCAATTCGGCTCGCCCCGTCCATTCCGGCCTCCCCCGCGGCGGAGGTCTCCGGATCGGCAAGCCAGCAGGCGGTCACCGCTGTACCGCGCTTGACACCGGCCCCCCGTGCCGCCGCTACCGCGTCCGCGGTTGCGGCAGGGCCATGGGCGGCAGCTTCCGCCCCCACCCAAGCGGGCCGGCCGACGACTACGAGGGTTTCCTGTCCGGAGGCATCGGCAAAGTGTCGTATCGCCATCGCCGGGGTCAAGCGAGCGCGGGCGTTGCAGCAGTTTGATGATGTCTTGGCCCGGTTGTTCGACAACGCCGATCACTGGGCGAACGGGCTGCCCGCCTCCGGGTTAAGCACGGTCGTCCACGGTGCGCTGCTGCAGGTCCGCCAAAACTGGATCCAGCGCTACCCGACGGCGATGCTCGGGGCCACCGGCACCACAGGCTCGTTCACCGCGCTGGATATTCCGAACCCCAAGTGGAGCAAGTGGAGCGCCTACGGATGGAAGTGCTCGCTCTGCACTTCCTCCGGAGCGACCGCTATGGCCCCCCTCGGAGACGGGTTCGTCGTCGGCCAGGCCGACGGGACGGTGAACGTGTGGACCGGGTCGCAGTGGGCTGAACTGCCGCAACCCATTGTCACCTATCCACAGGGACTTACCGCAAAAGATTTTCCTCAACCAACGGTGACCAGCATCCTCACACACCAAACCGGAGGATTCGTCGTCGGCCGGAACGACGGATCGGTGCAGATGTGGGACGGATCGAAGTGGACCGAGGTGCAACAGCCAGGAACCTTCGGGGGAAATAGTCTCAACGCCGGAAGCTATGTTCAGGTTACGGGCATTGTCCCGGAAGGGAATGGGCCCGACTTCCTCGTTAGTGTCAACGAAGCGCCGGGCAGCATTCCCGCGGTGGAAGATTCTGATCTTTCAGTATCGACTTGCGGCACAGAGGGCTGCACTACGGACGGATACAAAGGGCAGGCGTTCAAAAAAGTCAAGTCAGTTGGACCGGCGATCCCCTACAACGGCGGGCTCGTCATTGGCCGGAACGATACGGTGCAGCAGTGGTCCCGCTCGTCGGGGTGGACCCAGTTGGGCCGGGACTTCGGCTACTTCAGAAAGATCTATAACCAGACCCCCACCTATCACACAGTTGACGTTGTCATCCCCTACGGAACCGGGCTCGTCGCCGGTCTGTACAACGGGCAGGTTGTGCAGTGGGACGGTTCGAGCTGGGAAACAATGGACTCCCTAGGTAGTTCGGTGACCGCCATGATGCCTTACGACGCCGGGTTCATCGTCGGCCTGGACGACGGTCGCGTGTGGTACTGGAACCCGTGCGAAAACTGCCGCAGCAACGAACGCGGGTTCGTGTCGCTGACTTCCGTGAGCTCTATCTCTGACAGCGCGGTTAACGCCGCGATCCCCTACGGCGACGGTTTCGTCCTCGCCCTGGCCGACGGGTCGGTGCAGCAGTGGACGGGACCGGCAAAAATGGTCAACAGTTGGGCGAAGATGCAGGGCAGCGTTTGGGGCGAGCAACCGGATTATGAGCCGCTCATCGCCCTGGCCGACGGCACGTTCGCCGTCGGCCTCACTAACGGCGTGGTGCAGTTGTGGCGGCCGTGGACGTCTGCGGCCACACTTGGAGCGATGGGCAGCTAGATGGAGCCCAAAGCCGACGAGGAGCCGTGGTCACCAAGCTCCTGCAGTGGCGAGTTCGAAAGCGTCGAAACCAGCCTCCCGCCAGGTTCGCGAAAGTAACTTTTGTTACCTAGCTAACACTCAAGGGCCCTTGATGATAGGAGTGTACTCTTATGATTCGAATCCGCTCAACCGCTGAGCAAAGCCGTGTATTGCCCGTAGTCCGGTGGCTCCAGATCAGTGCCACAGCGGCCGGGGCAGGGATGGTTCTCCTGGCCGCACCGGCTATCGCCCTAGCCGATGAAGGTCCGGGGTCGCCGGTGAACGCCGCGCCCCCGAGGCCAAGTTCGGACACCGCGCGGGGTACAAGCGTCCGAGCGACGACGGGTGGGGTGTCGCCGGTGAGGCGATCGGCCCGGTCCGATCCGCCCCGTGCCGCCGCGAGAAACGCCGTCGGCGACCGCCAGTCCGATGTCCTGCCGGCCCCGCCGCGCGCGGTCCGCGTCCCGCTCCCAACCATCAACGACGCCCCACGCCGGGCCGCGTTGCCGGCCCTCGCAGCGGCGGCCGGTCCGCGACCTGTCGAGACCGTCACCGGGACGTCGGGTCCTGCCGCGAAAGCCAAGGCGGCGGCTTCTGCGACCCCCAGTGCTGCTCCCGGTCTCGGTTCGTTCTCAGCGATGCTTCGACTGAATCTCGAGGATCTGCTGAGTGGCTCGGGCAAGCCCTCGGTGACCAACCCGACAGCGGTCGTCACCGGGTTGTTTCAGGAGACGCTACGTCGGGATCCGACCCCCTCCGAACTGCAGACCTATCTCAAACGGCTGAAGATGACGGGGGTAAACGGGGTCGTGGCCGGTCTCTACACCTCTGATGCCTTCCGACAGAACTCGGTGAACAATTACTATCTGGAGCTCCTCAGTCGCACTCCTATGAGTCAGGAATTGAAGTCGGGATCACTTCGGCTTGCTCTCGGATCCGCGACGAATTTCGCCGCCTCTCTCGTCGCCAGCCAGGAGTTCTTCACAGCAAGCGCCTCGGGTGGAGGAAAGTTCGGGACACAGCCATCGGCGAACACATACGTCGATCTGCTCTATCGGTCCATGCTTGGCGAATCCATTCCGCCGAATACCTCCCCACAGTTGGCGCAACGGATTGAGGCTGGGCTTCCGATTTCCCGGGCGGCGCGTCAATTCGTCAACAGTGAGGCTTATCGGGCCGTGAAGGTCAAGGAGGTCTTCCAGGTTCTCGGCCAGCAAGCCACCCCGAACGATATTGCCGGCTATGTGAAGAGCTGGCTGTGGAACGGGGGCCAGAGCGGAATATCCCAGAGCCTGCTGGCCACCAGCGACAACGTACAGCGTCTTGAGGCTGGGCTGGTCTCGTTCCCCGACTCAGCGGCCGCTGCCGATTTACAGGAACTTCTTCTAGCCACCTACAACGACAGCGCTGACGGCTTCACCAAGCTTTTCAACAGTTTACTCAGCCTCGATCCGAGTAATCCCATCGGCAAGGACAATCCCTGTTCGCTTTCCAACACCAGCTGCAACCGGGGCCTCTACCAGCTGGTCACGTCTGGTGGTCGCGAACGTGGCATTCCAAACGGGAGCCTTGCGCCGAACTCGGGCGTAGCCAAGGTGGCGACTCTCATTCCCACCCAGAATGAGATCGACTTGAGAAGCTCGTTGCGTTTTCCGCTCCAGGATCCCGACCAGCTCGCCACATACTTCGCAGGCGGGATCATTACGCCCTTCGGCAATCCCATCGTGACCGCCAATAACGGTACTTACATCGTTGATGGGCATCACCGGTGGTCGCAGATCCTGCTGATCAATCCCTATACGCAGGTGACAACGCTGGATCTTGGTTACGTGCCAACTCCCCAGGACGCACTGAAGGAGGCGCAGATGGGTGTCATCGCGACGAAGGGGTACCTAGCGTCGGCAACGGTCCAAGGCGAGAATCTCTACACGATCTCCGAGACGGACTTCAACACAGCGGTCCAGCAGCTGATCGTTGACGGCCCCAAAGACGCTGAAGTCAGGGCGGTGTTCGGCAAATACCTCGGATTTGATTCGGTCACCGCACCGCTGCCGAGTCAGTTCGCGACCATCCAAAACTACCTGTGGGCCAACGTCTTGCAAATGCGGAACCTCAACCCGTTCATTCCGGGTGCGCCGAGCCGTTCAGTGATGCCGCAGACCGACCCGCTACCCGTCACACAGGGGTACTGGGCCAGCGGCAACCTGAGCTACAGCTTCCCCACCATCTCTTATCTAGGCTGACCACTCAGTCGGTGCGGGTCAGATCCCGTTCACACGTCGGTGGCACTTGCCGCCAGGACTGCCACCTGTTCCTGCAGCATGCTGGCTCCTGAACCTTCGGCGGCGGCGATCTACAGCAGGGACATCCCGAGGACGCCGACAGACGGACCGGGCGTGCACGACCCGGCGTCGGCGGCATCACAGACGTTCGGATTCTTGGGCAGGGTTATCGACTGCAGAATCTTGCCCTCCGGGATCGCGTACGAGTACCCGTAGAGATTGGCGATGCTGCCCGTCTGGTTGCCCAACTGGTTGATCTGGGTGCCGGCGTTGATCAACACCTCGCCGGGAACGGACCCCGGCGTGTAGTTGGACTCATTCCAGCTGCTGATTGTTTGTGTCCAGGTCGCCGTGGTGCCGTCGGTGAACGTGATGAGGAACTGCTGGCCGTCGTACTTGCCGGAGGTGTTGGAGCAGTTGCTGCAACCGGTGTCGGGACCACCGGACCAAGGAACACCCGCGGCGGCCATGTACAGATTGGTAAACGACGTCCCGGATGAGGGGGCCGGAAGGTCGATGACCGCGCCGGTGCCGGTGTACCACGAACAGTTGTCGTCCGACTTTCCTCCGAACTGGCCGCAACTGTTCTTCTCGGACTGCAAAGAGCCAAGCGCCTGCACCACGTTCCGCGGGCCGCTGGTGCCGCCAACCTGATCCGAACTCGTCGGGATCGGGCCCACCGCAAAGGCAATTCCAGCCCAGGTCATGTAGATCGTCGACGGCACCGACCCGGACCCCTTCGCCCAACTGAGGTTGAGGTTGTCGGAGTTGTAGTACTGGCCGGCGTTGTTGAAGCCCTGCGAATTCGCCACCTGCCACGGTGCCGTCGTGATCGCGAAGGCGTTGTAGTCGTTGCTCAGATCGACCATGGTCGGCTTGGTCGCCGAGATCGACAGCACACCGACGTTCTGATCGGCCGGCAGCGTGATGGACACCGGCGTCTTGCCTTCGGGCACCCAGTAGGAGTAGCCGTAGACGTAATTCCTTGTGTCCTGTGCAGTCCCCGATGCCGTGTCGCGGTAGGCCTGGGAAGAGATGACCCACTCACCCGGGTAGGACAGCATCCCGACGGTGGGCGTGGTGGAGTTCACCGCGTAGGGGGTGTAGCTGAAACTCGCCGAGCCGATGGCCCCGCCACTGCCGTCGATCGTGAACGACACCGGGGTGGACCAATCGCTGTAGGACTGCGAGATGGAGTCCGAGGTGCCGTCGCTGTAGTTCAGGACGAGGGTGTTGCCCTGCTGGCCGCCGTTGGTTCCAGCGGCGGCCAGATTGATCACGCACCCGCCGCCGTTGCAGGCGTCCACAAACTCTTGAGCCAACGCCAGCGTTTGTGTGTTGTTCGCGTTGTTGATGTAGGAGCCGTAGATCGTCTGCCCGTCCCCGCGCAGGATGTTGGGCTTGTTCGGGCCGCCGATCTCGAAGTCGACACCGTTCCACGGCGTGGTGGTGATCAGGGTCGACAACGGTTCCTTGGTGTTGCCCGCCATCGGCGCCGACGGCACCGCCTGCGGCGACCCGCTGATCGTGTAGACCCCGGGACCACCGTTGGTACCGCTGACGAAACC
>CAIOYU010000734.1 GCA_903862565.1 uncultured Actinomycetes bacterium
GGGAACGTGAACTCGTGCTTGCAGACCAAGTCGTAACGGCAGCGACGCCGGTGAGCGTTGCGAAGCTCATGTCCCGACGCCGTGCGCTTGTCGAGGCGGCAGCGGATGTTGAGTACATTGCCGCGCGGCAGGTGCTACCCGACGCTGATGACTGGCCCCGGTTCTCGAATTGCACTGAGGCGGACTTGAATCAGCTAGTCCCGCCACCTGCAGTGGCGGCGCTCACGTCGATTGGCTATCTGGGGCTCGGTACGCGATCGGTTGTGCTTGGTTCTACCGGACCCAACAGGAACCAGATTCTCGGACTGTTTCGGCCGGGAAGCAGAGCGGGAGCGGTGGGTTTCTATGCGCTCACTAGGATTGCCCCCACATTCAGGAAGGCTGGCCTTCTAGATTAATTCGTGACTCAATCAGGAGGAGTGAAAGTTGAGCACCCTCGAAGACGCGGCGGCCTGGCTGAGAACGCGGGTTGGTGTAGGCGGTATCTTCACAAAAGAGGCTTTGCGGTCGGCCTTTCCGAGTGTCACTCAGATCGACCGCCGCGTGCGCGACCTGCGGGGCTTTGGGTGGGTGATTGACACGCGCCGCGAAGATCCAACGTTATCCTCAGCTGAGATGCGGCTAGTCAAAATCGGTGACCTGAACCGGCCGCATGGAGGGATTTCGCCGAGCGATCGGCGCAAGGCTTTGTTGTCGACGGCCTACTCCTGCATCATGTGTGGGGCAGCGGGTGGGATGACCTATCCCGATGCTCAACACGTTCGGGTTGTGCTGCAGGTCGTTGATCGTGAAAATCGGCGAGGGCTTGTGGTGTGCTGCGCTCGATGTCGATCCGACGCGGAGTCAGCACTAGTTGACGCAAGTAATGCCGAGCTGAGTGAATCGGTCGCAAGGGCAGTAGGGCTGTCTAGCCAAGAATGGGCAGCGGCGTGCGTTGCCCGAATTGCTCGTCGGCTGCCGTAGGCCGCAACTGAGGGAAAGCGCGATCGATGTTCTGCGCGCCTGAAGGACCCCACGGCTGTTCGTCGTTAATGTCAGATTCTGCCCGTAGTGTTCGGTGCGCGACGAAAGGAATCACCATGGGCTTGACCTCGATCGAAATCTGCACCGGAGGCGGCGGGCAGGCTCTGGGATTAGAGCAGGCCGGATTTGCCCATACTGCCGTCGTCGAGGTGGACTCGCATGCTTGCGCTACTCTTCGCGCAAATCGGCCAAACTGGGTTGTAATCGAACAGGACCTGCACCACTGGGATCCGTCAGGGTTTGAACGTATCGACCTGCTGGCGGGCGGCGTGCCCTGCCCGCCGTTTTCCAAGGCCGGTCGGCAGTTGGGCGCGGATGACGAGCGCGATCTGTTTCCCCGTGCATTGGAACTGGCGGAGGTACTGAAACCCAAGGCTGTGATGCTTGAGAACGTCCGGGGCCTGCTAGACCCGATGTTCGCCGATTATCGGGCGGCAGTCGACCAGCGGCTGTTGAAGCTGGGATACAACCCCTTCTGGCGTCTGCTCAACGCTTGCGATTTTGGGGTACCTCAGCTCCGACCCCGGGTCATTCTGGTGGCTTTGCAAGAGGGTCTTGGTGACTTCGTGTGGCCAGAGCCAACGCTTAGCGGGACTGCACCAACTGTCGGGGAGTCACTGGTTCACCTCATGGCTGAGAACGAGTGGAAGGGCGCCCGGGATTGGGCGTGCCGGGCGAATGCCATCGCGCCAACCCTTGTTGGGGGTTCGAAGAAGCACGGCGGCCCGGACCTCGGCCCCACTCGCGCGCGGAGGGCATGGCTCTCACTTGGAATTGACGGCAAGACAATCGCCGAGGAGGCGCCTGACGCCGACTTTGAGGGTTTGCCGCGCTTGACCGTACGGATGGCAGCGCGCATCCAAGGCTTTCCCGACGAATGGCA
>CAIOYU010000735.1 GCA_903862565.1 uncultured Actinomycetes bacterium
ATCGACGGCGACCTGACCGGGACCCCGACCATCACCCGGATCGACACCACCGTGCCCTCGGTGGGATTTCCGATCGTCAACGATCTGGGCGAGATCTGGTTCGGGACAACCGATTCCGCGGGGAGTTCGACGTTGACGAGACTCAGCTGATCGGCGCTATAAGCCGAGCACCCGACGCAGTCCTCGGTCGACCTCCTTCATGGTCGGCGACAGGTGCCCGATCATCGGCGGATGGTCGCTGTTCAAGGTCGGACTCGGCTACGGGGTGTCCCTGACCCTCGGCGCACAAGGTGTCCTTACGGAACATGCCGGACTTTTGGAAGCGGTAACCATTAAGCTCAGCGAGGATTGGACCCTGCCGGTCTACGACGTGAGTTCGACCTACAAGCTCTGATTCTGAGAGGGAAAACCAGTGGCTGCTGCACATGTCGTCGGTCGTGTCGGAGGTCTCGCGGTTGCTATCGGTATCGGTACCGCCATCGCCTCGGGATCCTGCACCGCGTGGGCGGACACCGACACCGGCACCACGGGTGCGAATACCGGCCCGACTTCGTCCGCTGCCGTCAAAAGCACTCGGGCGCAGGCTAAGCCCACTGCTTCCCGGGCGAGCCAACGGTCCTCGGACCGGCCCGCGCCGAAGGCGGCGCAGCGACGCGCTGCTGCAGCTAACCTGACCAGGCCCGTCCTTCGCGCCGCACCGAAGGCGCCGGCCGCCCCCGCGGTTGCCGCGGCTACCGCCGCCCCGACAGCGCTTGCGGTCTCCTCGACGACGTCGAGTGGGAGCCTCAGCGTGGACCCCACGGTGGAGATCACCCCCGCGGGCATCATCCAGGGCGCGCTGCAGGCGGTCAGCTCGCGGGGTCTGGCGATGACCTACCAGGTCCTCGGCACGCCGTGTCAGCCGTCGGTGGGATCCGGTGACAGCGGTCGAGGCTGCGGGTTGGGCAGCAACGGCGGAAAGCTGACCATCGCCACCGTTCCGTCCAAACCGGGCTCGCTGGAACCCAATCCGCAGAGTTACACGATTCTGCCGTACGCCACCTGGCTCGACGGCGGCACGAAGGGCACCGAAAACTTCAAGATCCGGGTCAGCGAGGTGACCCGCTTCGACAACGTCGTCACCAACATTCCGTTGGTCGGTCTGTTCGCCGCTCCAGCGATCGACCTGTTGCAGAAGCTTCCGCTCGTCAACCTCGTGCTGGCGCCGCTGATCGGGTCATCTCTGGTGGCAACGGTCAGCGCCGACGTCGCCGCGCTCGCGCCGGGCGACCGGCAATTCGGGTTCACCTACAAGGTGACATCGTTCGACGGCACCAAGATCAGCACCAATTTCTTCCCGGCCGTCGGCGTCGGTTCCGGGGCCCAGACGGTCGCGCCGACCGTCCTCGTCGGCCCGGGCATCACCCAGGCGGGCTACACCGGACCTTACGATCAGGCCCCTCCGACGCCGGCGTTCTGGGCACCGATCTGGGTCGGCAGCACGCGCCAGGCGGGCTACAACGTGATCACCTGGGATCCGCGCGGCGAGTGGAATTCCGGTGGGGTCCTGCAGGGCAATAACCCCTTCTACGAGGGGCGGGACGCCTCGGCGATCCTGGACTGGGCGACGGTCAACACCCCCGCCCAGACCGACAGCACCGGAATCGCGGCCGGCATGCTGGGCTACTCCTACGGGGGTGGGCTCCAGTTGGTGACCGCGGGGACCGACCCACGCATCGACGCCATCGTGCCGGAGATGACCTATAACAATCTGCTGCAGTCGATCTATCCGAATCAGATCTACAAGACGGTCTTCGGGACCTTCTTCTCCGTCTGGCTGAATGCTGTTGGTGCACGGATCAATCCGCAGATCAACTCCCAGGCGATCACCGGTGATCTCTTCGGGTTCATCACCCAGACAGCCCAGGCGATGTTCTCCAGTTCGGGGGCTACCGCGCTGCTGAACAAGATCACCGCACCCACCCTGCTCCCGCAGGGCACCAGCGACATGCTCTTCACACTCCAGCAGGCGGTGCAGAGCGCGCAGGCGCTCCAAGACAACCCCTACGACGTGCCGGTGAAGATGATCTGGTTCTGCGGCGGGCACGGCGCATGCAGCACCGGGGAGGCCCCGGGTCAGAACGCGTTGCTGATCGCCAGCCGGATCGCCTGGCTCGATCAGTACGTGAAGCGCCAGGGCAGCCCGGCCGACGCTCTGCCGACCTTCCAGTGGTACGACCAGGTGAAGACCCTGCACACCTCGAACCTGATGCCCTACGACCCGGCGTTCGCGATGCGAAAGACGGTCGCCAGTGGGGCGAGCGGAGAGCTGGGCATCGTCCCGATCCTCGGGGGATCGAGCAGGGCGTTCAGCGAGCCGTCGGCTTCGTTCACCGATTTCGTCACGGCGTTGCCCGTTCCCGGGGTCGCCCGCAACGCGATCAACGTCGACCTGTCGACCAGCGTTCTCACCCCCGGCACCGAGGTGGTGGGCGCCCCCGCGGTGACGTTCAGCTACTCCGGCCGTGGCAGCTCGAATGCTCTGTTCGCCCAACTGGTCGTCACCGACGCAAATGGCAAGCAGTCCGTTGTCGGCGACGAGGTCGCACCGATTCCGGTGACCCTCGACGGGCGCGAGCACAGCATCACAGTTCCGTTCGACATCGCCAACGTCGCCTACACGATCCAGCCCGGTGACAAGCTCTCGCTGCAGCTGACCAGTTCAGCCCTGGTCTTCGCCAACATCTCGGCGTTCGGAAAGGTCAAGGTCTCCAACATCGGCGTGACGGTGCCGATAGTGAATTAGCTTTGCGCTTATCGAGATTCGGCGGGGTTCATAACGTCCTCGGTATCACTGACGGGGTGACTCCTGTCATCGGCCTAAGGGCATACGGCGTACCAGTCCGTCGTCGATCATCTGCTGGAACTGCTCGGTGAAGATCTGCTCAGCCGTCCGATACGTCAGTCCCAAATCCTTCCGGCTGCGGCTGTTGTCGAATGCCAACGGGTAACCCACGTTCAGGTCGACGACGTCGCGCGTCAAACCGATCAGCGGTGCGACGGCCCTGACGACCGTCTTGGGTGCCGTCGTCCGAGGGAACGTGTACAGCGGGCCGAACTTGCGGCGCAGGATCTTGCCGATTTCCAAGAAGGACACCGAATCGGAGTTGACGATGTAGCGGCCGTGGGCCTCCGGCGTGAAGCCTGCTAGCATGTGCGCCTTGGCAACGTCGCGGACATCGACCACGCCCACCGTCATCTCGGGTGCGCCGGCCAGCATTTTGCCGTCGACGAATTGCATCATGGTGGCCAGGCTGGCCGAGTCGCTGGCACTGGTCAGCGACGGACCGAAGACGAGGCCGGGGTGGATGGTGACCATGTCCCAACGGTCCTGGGCCTCCTCGTAACGCCAGGCCTCCCGTTCGGCCACCGTCTTGGAATACGAATACGGTTGGTGGTCAACGCTGCTCGTGGTGTTCCAGTGCTCATCGGTGAAGACGCCGCCGGGGACCCCGAGTGACTCGCAGTTGTCGCCGTAGATCGCTACGACGCTACTCGTCAATACCACCCGCTTGACGGATTGCGTGCGATTGACCGAATCCAAGACGTTGCGGGTGCCCTCCAGTGCGGGTCGGACCAACGCCTCCTCCGCGTCGGTGAACCCGCGCAGGAGGAACGGGGACGCGGTGTGAATGACGAGTTCGCATCCGTCCATGGCGTCGTCGAAGCTGCCCGTTTCGAGCAGGTCGGCCTTGAACAGGGTCAGCTGACCGGGGTGATCCGCCGACAACGTGTGCAGGTGCTCCAGCCCGGTCTTCTTCTGCGGGTTGCGCACTGTGCCGCGAACGGTGTAGCCGGCTTCCAGCAGGGTGCGGACGATCCAACTGCCGATATAGCCGCTGGCCCCCGTCACGAGCACCGGCGCCTTGGGGTCGATCTCCTTCGATGAATCGCTCACTACGGGGTTCCTCTCTGCGGGGCGGCAGGGCAGTCCGGCAACCGGATC
>CAIOYU010000736.1 GCA_903862565.1 uncultured Actinomycetes bacterium
CATGCGGTCATCCGCGGCATCGGCTCCTCCTCCGACGGCCGCGCATCCAGTGTCTACGCGCCGCGCTCTGAGGGTCAGGCCAAGGCACTGCGCCGCGCGTACGAGCGGGCGGGCTACGCGCCGTCGACCGTCGAACTGCTCGAAGCGCACGGCACCGCGACCAAGGCCGGCGACGTGGCCGAATTCGCCGGACTCAAGCTGGTGTTCAACGACGACTCCACCCGCTGCGCTCTGGGGTCGGTGAAGTCCCAGATCGGCCACACCAAGGCGGCCGCGGGCGCTGCCGGACTCATCAAAGCCGTTCTGGCCCTTCAGCATTCGACCCTACCCGGCACTTTGAAGGTGGATCGGCCGAACCCGGCGATGGAGATGGCCGATACTCCCTTCTACGTCAACGCACAGACCCGGCCCTGGGTGCGCCCCGGCGATCAGCCGCGTCGTGCCGCGGTCAGCTCGTTCGGTTTCGGCGGCAGCAACTTCCACGTGACGTTGGAGGAGTACCGCGGCACGCAGCGCGCCAAGAGACTGCGTGCCCTGCCCACCGAACTGGTGGTGCTCAGCGCGCCCTCCGCCGCCGACCTTGCAACGCGGGCCGCCGAGATCCTGTCGGCGGTGCGCTCCGGGGAAAGCCTGTCCCGTATCGCGTTCGAGTCCGCACGCGACTTCGACGCATCGCAGGCCGCCCGCGCGGGCCTGGTCGCAGCCGACGCCCCTGCGCTGGAGACGCTCGCCGAACGGTTGCGCGGCGCGCTCGTCGGCGGGACCGCGGAGAGCCTCACCGATCCCAATATCGCCGTTGGCTTCGGTCCGGCTCGCGACGGCAAGACGGCCTTCCTCTTCCCCGGCCAGGGCAGCCAGTACGTCGGGATGGGTGCCGACCTGGCGCTCGCCTTCCCCGGCGCGCTCGCGGCGTGGGACGCCCTCGACGGCGACCTCGCCGACCTGCACCGAACGGTGTTCCCGGAACCGACGTTCGACCCCGCCTCGGCGGAGGCGCAGCGCACCACACTCACCGCGATGCACAACGCCCAGCCGGCCATCGCCGCCACCAGCCTCGCCCAACTCGCGTTGCTCGACGTCCTGGGCGTGCGGGCCGATGCCGCAGCCGGGCACAGCTTCGGCGAGGTCAGCGCGCTGGCCGCGGCGGGCGTCCTGCCGACCCACCGACTCGTCGACACCGCACGCATGCGCGGCATGCTGATGGCCGAGGCCGGCCAGGGTCAGGACGGCGCAATGCTCGCGATCACCGCCAGCGCCGAGGACGTCCGGGGAATGCTCGACACCGAACCGCAGCGGGCCGCCGCGTTGGTGATCGCCAACGACAACGCTCCTCGCCAGGTGGTGCTGGCCGGACATGAGGCTGACATCGCGTGGGCCGCGACCGCCGCAAAGGCGGCGGGGTGGACAGCGGTGCGACTGCCGGTTGCCTCCGCGTTCCATTCACCGATCGTGGCCGCGAGTTCGGCGCCGCTGACCGAGTATCTGACAAACATCGAGTTCGGGCAGGCGCGCTTCCCGGTGTATGCGAACGTGACCGCCCAACCGTACGGCGACGACGTCGCGGCTCAACTCGGCGATCAGGTGCGTCAACCGGTTCGGTTCCGCGAGATGATCGACGCGATGGCCCGCGACGGGGTCACCCGGTTCATTGAGGTCGGGCCGGGCCGGGTTCTGACCAAACTCGTCGGACAAATTCTCGAGACGACGCCGCATTCAGCTGTGGCCCTTGATGATCCGAAGGCCGACGCGACGCGTGGCTGGCATCGCGGTCTGGCGGCCTTGGCGGCCGACGGTGTCGCACTGGATCTGGTTGCGCTCTATGACCACTTTGAGGAACCGGAACAGCACGTGCCAGCGCCCGCGCATGCTGTGCGGGTGGGCGGGGCTAACGTCGGCAAGCCCTATCCGTCGGCCGACGGGAAGAACACCATCACTCCCAAGCGCGTCCGGGTGCCTGCAACCAGTGCGCCGCCGCCCGCCGCCCCACGGCCAGAGGAGCCCACCGTGATTCTTCCGCGCAACGGCGTGCCAATGCACGGCGCAGACATGCCGCCCCCATTCACACCGGCTCCAGTCACGCCGGCTCCAGTCACGCCGGCGGCCGTAGCCCCGCAGGCCGAGAGTTGGGCGCCCGCCGCAGCGCCACTGTCCGCTGATGCGTGGAGCATCATCGACCGCATCCAGCAGGAGACCGCGAAACAGCACGAGCGCTATCTGGATGTGGTGACCCACAGCCATCAGGCATTCCTGGATACGGCCGCGCAGATGATGGCCGAGATTGTCGGCGATCACTCGGCCGCCCCGCAGGCCCCCAGGCCGGTGGTCCAGGCTCAGCTGACTGCGCCCGCGGCGCCGCGTGCGCTGACGCAACCGGCCGCCGCGCCGGTCGCCGCCCCTGCACCGGTCGTCGCACCGGTGCCGGCACCAGCGCCCGCCGTCGCACCGGCCCCGGCTCTAGCACCGGCTTCGGTCGCTGCGGCGCCATCGGTCTCGGCCGCCGACGTGGTCCTGGCGATCGTGTCCGAGAAAACCGGCTACCCCGCCGACATGCTCGGCCTAGGCATGGAAATGGAATCCGAACTCGGCATCGACTCCATCAAACAAGTAGAAATCCTCGCCGCACTCCAAACCCACTTCCCCGGCGCACCCGAAGTCCCCG
>CAIOYU010000737.1 GCA_903862565.1 uncultured Actinomycetes bacterium
CCGCACGGGTTGACCACGCCGGCCGCCCAGGTGGCGATGATCGCCCGCCGCTACATGCACCTTTCCGGGGCCACCAGCCGCGACTTCGGGGCCATTTCGGTGGCAGACCGGCGGCATGCGGCTACCAACCCGAAGGCGTACTTCTACGGCAAGCCGATCACCATCGACGAGCATCAGGCCTCTCGATGGATCGCTGAGCCGCTGCGACTGCTGGACTGCTGCCAGGAGACCGACGGCGGGGTGGCCATTGTGGTGATGTCGGCCGAGCGCGCGCGTGACCTCAAACACCGCCCGGCGATCATCGAAGCTGCCGCTCAGGGCTCCAGCCCGGACCAGTATTCGATGGTGAGCTACTACCGGCCCGAACTGGACGGTCTGCCGGAGATGGGCCTGGTCGGCCGGCAACTGTGGGCTCAGTCCGGGCTCAAGCCGGCTGATATTCAGACCGCGGTGCTCTACGACCACTTCACCCCGTTCACCCTGATTCAGTTGGAGGAGTTGGGATTCTGCGGCAAGGGTGAGGCCAAGGACTTCATCGCCGACGGCGCCATCGAGATCGGCGGCAGACTGCCGATCAACACCCACGGCGGACAGCTCGGCGAGGCCTACATTCACGGCATGAACGGAATCGCCGAGGGTGTGCGGCAGTTGCGCGGCACATCGGTGAACCAGGTAGACGGCGTCGAGCATGTGCTCGTGACGGCCGGAACCGGGGTGCCGACCTCCGGGCTGATCCTCGGCTGACGCCGGGGACAACTTTGGTCGGCCCGGCTACCTGATGTCGGGGGTGATGACGACACCCACCGCGGCCTGGAGCCAGGACAAGATGCCGACGAAGCCTGCCGTGGTGGCGAGCCCCGCGGTAGCCGCGATCGGAAGGCCGATGGCGTTGATCAGGCCCCCGATCACATCGCCGTCGATCATCTGCTGGATTCCTTCCAGGAACACCGCGACCGCGTAAGCCGGCAGGACGGCCACAACGGCGTTGACGATGTCCGCAGTCGGCAGCAGCGCTGCGTAGAGTGCGGCAACCGAACCCGAGATCTGTTCGGCGACCGCCAGGACGACGTCCTGGACCGCGGTGATGAGACCGTCCGGTGTCGGCAGGGCGAACGACAGTGTCGGCAGTGAGATCGCCGAGACCTCCCGTGCGACGGAACCACCCGGCCCGAAGTCGGCGATGAAATCGCTGATCCCCTGCCGGACTCCGGCCGCCAGCTTTTCGAGGACCTCAAGCGGGCTGACGTCCGGGAACAACCCGAACGGCACCAGCACGTTGGCATCGGGCTGGGTGCCCGAGGCGAACCCGTGTGCCGGATCGCCGTAGCCAAGGTCGACGATCACCTTCAGAACGGGCTGGATCAGGTCCGCGATCGGATTGCCGATGAACGGAATGAACCGCAGCGGCTGCAGCAACGGCAGGTTCTCGGTCGGCATGAAGTAGTAGTTCTGCGTCGGCGAGGTGGTCGGCAGCGCGATCGCTTCTTCGACTTCCTGCTTGGTCAGGCAGAAGCTCCGGCACGTCGGTCCGGGCGTGTACTCGGTGTGGACGAA
>CAIOYU010000738.1 GCA_903862565.1 uncultured Actinomycetes bacterium
CGTCGCCGTCCACCACGACGTGACCGGGCTGCTCCCAGGGCATGGCGTCGGAGGCGACGGCACCGCCGGGATAGAGCACCGACAGGTCGAGGAGCCGCTGATGCTCGGGGTCAGTTTCGGGCGAGAGGAAATGCCAGACGATGGGCTGGCCGGGCTCGTCCTTCTGGACCTGCCGCAGTTCGGCCTCGTCGCGCACCGCCTCCCCGGTGGCGTTGAGGACGATGTCAGACCACGTGGCCCCGGTGCGTTCGCAGTAGCAGGGGTGCGCCAGGAACGCCGCGCCCACCACGGTCGAGGCAGCCCCGTACGGGTAGGCCTCGACGGTGACCCTCAGTCCGTGCTGCTGGGCCATCGAGATCAGGTGCGCGCACCGGTCGATGTCGCGCAGGCTGGTGCTGTTGAGGTGGCAGATGTGCATATGCGCCCCGGAGGTCGCTGCGTAGGCGATCAGGCGGAGGTAGGCCTCTTGTGAGCTCTGCGGATCGATGTTCGACATGAACTGGATGTGGGTGAAGGTGGGCACGTTGTGCCGGGCGGCGAGATCGGCGACCAGGGACATCTCCTGGACGCCCGCCCCCGGGACGTAGCCGTTGTTGATCCCGATGCCCAAGGCGCCTTCGGCGAGACCGATCTCCAGCCGGTCGATGATGCGCTGGATCTGCACACGACTCGACACCTCATGTTGCCAAGCCGAATACCGGTACGCGTCCTGGAAATAGGCGAAGCGTGGTTGGGGTTCGCCCATCTCCGGGGACAACTCCGTGATGCGTGCGAACACCCAGGACGCCGACGTTCCGTAGTTGATCGCCCGTCCCACTCGGGCCTGGCGGTCGTACCACTCTCCGACGGGCAGCATCCCGGACTCGAGTTCCAGCGCGGTCGTCACACCGTCGCAGGCCTGGATCCGGTCGCCGGGCAGGGACTGGGTGTGGCTGTGCAAGTCGATGAACCCGGGCGTCACGACGAGCCCGCGGGCATCGAGAACACGACCGCCGGAGAGGTCGGCATCGGAGATCGCCACGACGGACGCCCCGCGGATGCCGACCGAGCGCAGGGCATCCAGTCCGGTCTCCGGGTCGATCACCCGTCCGCCTCTGATCACCACATCGAATTCCGCTATGGCCACGGCGCCGACGATATCCGCCTGCTATCCGACGGGGCCGGACGTCTGAGAAATCGCGGAAAACACGCACTTGCCGGAAACGCCATTCCTGAGGGCCGCCTAAGTCTAGGGTGAGCAAAAGGTGCAGGGACCAGGGAAATCGTTGGAAGGACATGTCATGGGAGCGTCTAATCACGTCGGTCGTGTAGGGGGTCTGGCCGTCGCGCTGGGCGTCGGCGCGGCGGTGTTCGCCGGGACCGGAGCGGCATGGGCCGACGCCGGTGGTGACGCCGCTGACCCGGGGCCCTCGTCGTCCCAGCCGGCAGGCCGGGGCGCCAAGGCCGCCCCGGGGTCGCCGGCCTCGAAGGCTGCGTCCACCAACAACTCTCGTCCGGCCGCCGCGGTGGCGGTGAGGGTTCCCAAGGCCCTGTCGTCCCCGGCGCCGCGGGCGACGATTCCGTCGGTGTCGGTCCCGGCCTCAGCTCCGGCCTCCTCCCCGGTGCAGGCCCCGGTCGCCGCGGCACCCGCTGCGGTGGCTGCCGCTCCCGCCGAGTCCCGGCCCGCCCCTGCGGCGGCGGTCATCGGTCGTGCCGCCACCGTGCTGCCGGCCCCGGCCCCGGCCATCGCCAGCGCTGTGGCGGCCGGCTCCGGTGGCGTGACCGGCGGTGCCGCGCCCGGCGCGCCGACCACGGTCGATTCCCCGCTGCTGGCGGCACTGATCGAGGTGTCGCGTCGGTTGACCCCGGCGGCTGCGGCCACCGCGAACCAGACCGCGGCGGTCACCTCCTCGGCAGTCACCAACAACGGTGTCACGGTCAACCCGGGAGTCACGTACCTCGACGGCATCATCCAGGGCAATCTCAACGCGGTCAGCGCCAGCGGCCAGGACCTGGTCTTCAAATTCGTCGACTCGAGCAACGGCGGCAAGCTCGACCTGGGCAACGTGCCGACCACGCTGAACCCGCTGCTGCCCGTCGGTTCCAAGGGCGGTGCCCAGAGCTTCACCGCGCTGCCGTACGCCACCTGGATCAACCCCGCCAGCCCGACCCAGAGCCCGGTCCCGACGGGCACCCAGACCTTCGACGTCCGGGTCACCGAGAACACCAAATTCGACCAGTTCATCGTCAAGATCCCGCTGGTCGGGATGCTGGCCGAACCGATCATCAGCCTGCTGCAGCAGACGCCCTTCGCCAGCAAGCTGCTGGCGCCCATCATCGGCGGGTCGGTTCTGGCCCAGATCTCCACCGATATGAGCGCTCTGGTTCCCGCCGGCAAGGCCGTCGCCTACACCTACAAGGTGACCTCTTTCGACGGCACCGAGATCAGCACCAACTTCTTCCCGGCCACATCGACGTCTCTGTATCCGGGGAACTTCGGAGCCTCGTTGTTCAACGGACCCGGTCTGGGTGCGGCGGGCACCACCGATCCGTACGGGGCGTACCAAGCGGCCGGATCGACCCCCGGACTCGCCACACTTCGCGGGCAGGGCCTGCCGACGGGGTCGGGATTCAACGTCGTCACCTGGGACCCGCGTGGTGAATACGCCTCAGGCGGAATCCTCCAGCTGGACAACCCGTTCTACGAGGGTCGCGACGTCTCCGCGCTCATCGACTGGTCGCTGGCCAACACCGGGACCCTGCAGCCCGGCGGCTCGCCGTTGATCGGCATGATCGGCGGCTCTTACGGCGGCGGCATCCAGATGACCACCGTCGATCCGCGGATCCAAGCCATCGTTCCCGCGATCGCCTGGAACTCGCTCAACGAATCGCTGTACCCCTCCAAGGTGTTCAAGACCGCATGGTCCAACGCCTTGGCCGTCGCACTGCTCCAAGCGGGCGCGAGGCTCAACACCCAGATTCCTATCGGCATCCTCACCGGCAACCTGTTCGGCTTCCTCACCGAGTCCAACCAGGCTGCACTGGGCAGCAGCGGACCCACGGCGCTGCTGACCAAGCTGAACGTCCCAGCGCTGTTCGTGCAGGGCACCGTCGACGCCCTGTTCCCGTTGCAGCAGGCCGTTGCCAATGTTCAGACCATGCTGGAGCAGAACCCGTACTTCAGCGGAGCGAACGCCAATAAGGTCAAGATGATCTGGTTCTGCGGAGGCCACGGCGTCTGCCTGGATCCGGTCGACCAGTCCGCGCAGGCCACGTCGATCTTCACTCAGGACATGACCTGGCTCAATTACTACATCAAGGGCGCGCCTGTCGATATCAACCAGATTCCGCGGTTCCAGTGGTGGGACCAGGCCGGTTCCCACTTCGTGGCGGCGACGATGCCCTTCGAGGGAAGCTTCGGTAGCGGCGTCGTGTCGGCCACGAGCACCGGCGGTCGGGTGGCCATACTGCCGTACGCCATCGGTGGGTCCGGCCCGAACAAAACCAACTGCGATTACGCCGCGGCCTGCGAGTTCCCGCTCGCCCAGACGTTCGCCACGAAGGCCAAGAACGCCCTCAACGTCGATATCACCGTTCCCCTCAAGGACACTGAGATCGTCGGCGCTCCGACGGTGAGTTTCACCTACTCCGGATGGGGCAACAGCAAGGCGGTTTACGGCCAGATCGTCGACAACGCGACCGGTCGGGTGCTCGGCAATATCGCCACACCCATCCCGGTCACCCTCGACGGCAAGTCGCACACCGTGACCGCGTCCATCGCGGACATCGCCTACACCGCGCAGACCGCAAACTCGTCGCTGACCTTGCAGATCGTCGGTTCGGCCACCGAGTACCAAAACACCAGGTTCGGCTCGGTGAAGCTCAGCAACGTGATGGTCGACCTGCCGAAGACGACGGCCGGCACGAAGGTCTAACCGGAAGAATCGGGACCGGGGGCGTACTGAGCGATCAGTGCGCCCCCATCTCCTTTGTTCTGCTTGGCGTTTCTCCCCGTCTTTCGTGAAAGTAGACGGCCGCCAGGATTGCCACCGCGAGGGCCTGCGCGACGATGATCACGCTCAAGGCGGCGGCGTCGGGCACGCCCTGTCCACGCCGGTTCGCAAGCTGACCGATCAGCGGCTGGAACAGCAAACCGCCGATGCCCATGATCATCATGTTGGTAAGGCCCATGGCAACGCCGGAAAGTTCCTGAGGGGCAATATCTTTGGCCATGGTGAACGAGAGGGCGTAGGACGAATTGCACACACCGAGGACGAACATCGCTGCGCACAGTGCCACCTGACTCTGCAACGCAAAGAGAATGAGGCCCATCGTCACAGCCGTGCCCACGGCCCCCAGCGCAAGGAGTCGGGCGGGCCGGGGCCAGCGGGCGCACACCCAGGCGAAGCCGAGCATGCCGGGAAGACAGCCCCAGAAGTAGAAGGACGCGCAGATCGAGGCCGCCGGCAGGCTCAGGTGGCGATAGACCTGGAAAAACGAAACGCCCCAGAGCATCCCGAAGGCAACACCCGCCGATGACACCAACCCGCCCGCCGCGCCGCGGGACACGATCGGCACGGAGAGGAGCAGGCGTCCGATCTCGGCGGGTCGCGGCCACTGCGAACCGGCATCCGCTGTGGGCATTCGATTCCTGACGAACACGATGATCAGAACCAGGAGCAGCGCGGAAAACACGCCGCAGGACAACATCCCCACCCGCCATCCGGCTCGTTCGACGATCAAGCCCAGCGTCTCCTGGCCCACCGCCGCCCCGGTCATCCCGGATACCTCGGTGAGCGCGGCCAAGAGGGGAAACAGTCGGGCGGGAAACCATTGCGCGGCCAAGGTCATCGCACACACGACAGTCGGCGCGGCCCCCAGGCCCATGAGGATTCGGGTCAGTTCGGCAGAGGACGCGGTCTCCGACATCGCGAACAGAAAGGACGCGACCGTGCAGAGGGTGGCGCCGACGATCAGTACCGACCGCGGGCCGAACCTCGCAACCAGAATTCCCGCCGGTACCTGCAGGAGGATGTACGGGTAGTAGAAGCTCGATGACAAGCCGCCGAAGCCTGCCTCGTTCAGGGAGAGATCGACGACCAGTCCCTCCCGCATGACGCTGGGGAACGTCTGCAGCACCATCTGGAAGAAGACGTACATCGCGGCGGTGCCGAAGATCACTCCGTTCGGCCAGCGCGACCACCGGGGAGTCACCGGATGCATGATGCACCAACTCGCCCGGCAAATCAGCCCGACTCATCGCCCGGTCCGGAAATCCAAAGGTGACAGCAACGCTTTCGATCGGTACGGTCATCCCATCAGCTAATTCCGCCAGAGACCGGGACGACCTCCGATCATGCTTCCACGTCTGTATTTATCCCGACCCGCGACGATCCTCCCTGATAGAGCCGTCGATAACGAGGAGGCTTTGTCGTGGGCGCGGGATGCTTTCCGTGGTTCGGCAAATGATTGGGAGCCTGTCGAGCAAATCATTCGGTGGGTGTTCGATCGGTGTAATACCAAGATGCGGTATCTCGAGGGTGAGACGTTGGTGTCTCCGGGTGAGTTC
>CAIOYU010000739.1 GCA_903862565.1 uncultured Actinomycetes bacterium
GCGTTGTCGTCAGGGACAGGAATCCGGCAGCGGCAGCGGGTTGACGGCCAGAACCCGCGTCGCCCCGTTCACCAGCCACCGTCCGCCCGAATTGCCCAGCGCCGCTTGGTAAACAACCTCGGCGGGGTCGGCGGCCAGTAGGCCGCAGGCGATGGATCCGTGCTTGCCGCTGGGTGTGAGGAAACTCGACGGCGGCGGCCCCGGCCAGCCCGCGGTTGCCGGGCCGTTCGCGTACTGGGGGTCGAACTCGTAGACCACGACCCGGTCGGGGGAGAACTGGGTGTGTGCGACCCCGGTGGCCAGCGCCCCGGCCTGGGCGATCAACGCCCGCAACGACGTTCGTGCGTTGCGCTGCTCCGCGGTCAGCCCCCGGTCGAACTGCTCGTCGATGGCGTAAGCGCCGGCCTCGGACTGGCCTTTCGGCCCGCGCACCGTCACCGTCGTCACGGCCAGATCCGTGACGCGGGGGCTGCCGAAGTCGGTGCCGGGGTCGAACAGGCTGCCCGACTCTGCGCCCGAGACCAAAGATGCCACCGCAGCCGGATCGACGCGGGCCACCTCGTAGCGGGCCGGCACGAGCGCCAGTTCGGTGCTCCTGACCATGGTGAGCACCCGGCCGTCGCCGTAGATGGCCAACTCGGGGGAATCCAGCGCGTCGAAGACCGGGGGCACCAGACCACCCGCCGACGTCACTGTGAACACCATCTCATCGGCGGCCAGTGCGGGGGTGGGCCCGGGGTTGGGTGCTGAGTCGGCGCTACCCGAACAACCGGTCATGAGCAGCCCGGTCAGCGCCGCGCCGACCACGCGCAACAGCCCCATCGCCCGCCTCCTCCCTGGTGTGGTCAACATTACTGCGCAGAGCAGTTCGGGCGGGGATTGGTTAAAGTCGATGGACGTGTCAGCTACGCCAACAAAGACGACTCGAAAGCTCTTGCCCGCGGTACTCGCCGTCGTGATGGCCGTGAGCATCCCCTTGACAGCGCAGGCCGCGCCAAAGAACTACTGCGCCGATCTCAAGGGCACCGACAACGGCACGGCCTGCCAGATTCAGATCACCGATCCGGGCTACACCGTCACAATCAGTGTCCCGAGCCGTTACCCCGATATGAAGTCGATCGCGGAGTTCGTCTCCAAGACGCGCGACGATTTCCTCAACACGGCGAAATCGTCGACCCCGCGGGACAACCCGTACGCGCTGGACATCACCTCGACCACCTACTCCTCGCTGGTTCCGCCCCGGGGTCAGCAGTCGGTGGTGCTGAAGGTCTACCGCAATATCGGTGCGGCCCATCCGCAGACCTCGTTCAAGTCGTTCGTCTGGGACCAGGCCTACCGCAAGCCGGTGACCTACGAGACGTTGTGGCAGCCCAAGAAAGACCCGCTGCCGGTCATCTTGCCCGTCGTGCAGGCCGATGTGCAGAAGCAGGCGGGCCAACCGGTGCCGATCGCCCCGGATGCCGGCCTGGACCCGGCCAACTACCAGAACTTCGCGATCACCAACGAGGGCGTCATCTTCTTCTTCAGCCAGGGCACCCTGCTGCCTGAAGCTGCGGGTGCCACACAGGTTTTGGTGCCGCGCTCGGTGATCGACCCACTGCTGGCCTGACCCGACTGGTCAGGCCGCCGGCACCGGCACGCCTTGGGTGCGCGCCCGGCGTTTCCAGAGGCGGCCGAGCGGGGCCAGCCTGCTCCGCGGAAGCGGGAGGTTCACCTCATCGGCTCCGACCTCGGCGGCGATCAGCGTGTCCAGACGGCGATCGAGGTCGTCGACGAGCGAGTCGGTGCCCGGTCCGCCCACGTCGGGGTGGGCGAGGTTTCGGACTTCGGCGGGGTCTGTATTCCGGTCGTACAGTTCAAGGTCGGCGGCGGCCCGGCCGCGGGCCTGCTCGCCGGGCCGGAAATAGCGCCCGTACTTGTGCGTTTCGGTGATGATCCCGCGGAGGAAACCCCGGTGCGGGCCGGCGGCGCCCATGCTGGAGAACGCGTCGCTGGTGATGAGGACGCTGTCGCGGACGGCTCGACGGGGGTTGGTCCACAGCGCGCTCAGGTCGCGCCCGGGCAGTGGGCCCGCGGGCAGGGGAGCGTCTGCGGCCGACAGCAGGGTGGGCAGCAGGTCGACCGCGCCGGAGAGTCGGTCAGTGGTCGTCCCGGCCGGAATGGTGCCGGGCCAGGCCATGGTCAGCGGCACCTGGGCGTTCTCCCGGTAGAGGTTGGCCGCTTTCTGGCGCAGTCCGTGAGCGCCGGCCAGGTCGCCGTGATCGGAGGTCGCCACCACCAGGGTGTTCTGCTCGGTGCCCGAGGCGGCCAGCGCATCCAGAACGGTACCGAGATGGCCGTCCACCTCCTGTTGCAGGTCGATGTAGGCGTCGATCAACCTGCTCCAGGCCGCTTCGTCCCGGACGACGCCCCCGGTGACATCGCAGGTCACCTTCCAGTAGAGCTGGGTGATCGGCTTGGTGCCCAGGTCGTCGGCGAAGTTCGGCGGCAGCTCGGCACCGTGGTCGGCCACCCTTGGTTTGCGGAATCGCGGGTAGAGCATGATGTCGTGCGGGTTGACGAAGGAGCACACCAGCAGCCAGGGCTGGGCATCGTTGGCGTGGTTGGTGATCCACCGGGCGGCGCGGTCGGCGGTTCGGCCGTCGATGAAATGGCCGAGATAGGGCGTGCCGTGCGCGTCGGGTGCCCGCCAGTCGTGAAAGCCGTACTGCTGCAGTCCGGTTTGCCGCGATCCGCCGCCGAGATGCCACTTGCCCAGGTATCCGCAGCGGTACCCCGCAGTGGAGAGCAGACTCCCGAGGGTGGGAATCGCCGAGTCAAGGGCCGACTGCCAGTTGAAGTTGACGTTGTCGAAGACTCCGGTGTCGGCCGCGTGGCGGCCGGTCAGGATGGTGGCCCGACTCGGGCTGCACGGGAACGTGTGCACATGGTGGTTGGCGAAGCGCATTCCGTTGGCGGTCAGCCGTTCCCGATTCGGGAAACGGACGTCCGGCGGGAACCAGACCGGTTCACGCTCCTCGTCGGTGAGGATCAGCAGGATGTTGGGACGGACTGTCACAGCCCGGCGAACAACAGGTTCAGCGACTCGGCCATGGTGGGGTGGGTGAAGATGGTGTCGCGGACCGAGGTGTAGGGCACCTTGCCCAGCATCGCCATCTGCACCACCGACATCACCTCGCCCGCTGAGTGGCAGAACAGCGAGCAGCCCAGGATCTGGTCGGTCTTGCGGTCGATGACGGCTTTGAGGACACCTTTGGTCTCGCCGGCGGTGTTGGCCCGGGGGATCTTGGCGGCCGGCAGTGTTGCGACGACGACGTCGAATCCCTGTGCCAGGGCTTGCTCTTCGGTGAGCCCGACGCGACCCAGTTCGGGATCGATGAACAAGGTGTAGGGCACCAGACGGCCGGCGGTGCTGCGGCCGGCGTCGTGCAGCACGTTGGCGAGCAGGATCCGGTAGTCGTCCCAGGAGACGTGGGTGAACAACGGCCCGCCGTTGCAGTCCCCGATCGCATAGATGTCGGCAGCGGTGGTCTCGAGGCGGTCGTTGACGACGATCCCGCCCCGGGGGCCCACGTCCACGCCGGCGGCCTCAAGGCCCAGGCCCGTGGTGTTGGGGGTGCGACCGACGGCCAGTAGCAGATGACTGGAGGTCAGCGTGGCCGGTTCGCCCTTGCGCGTATAGGAGAGCTCGACGCCGGTCGGGGTAGGGGCGACCGCAGTGGTCTCGACGTCGTCGAGGAACTCAATGCCGTCCTCTTCCAGGACTTTTCGAATCGCGTCGGCGATGTCGGGATCCTCGTTGGGCAGGAAGCGGTCACCGCGGCCGATGACGACGACATCGCTGCCCAATCGCCGGAACACCTGGGCGAATTCCAGCGCGATGTAACCCGCGCCGACGACGGCCAATCGGGTGGGCAGTTCCTCGAGTTCCATGATCGAGGTGCTGGTCAGGTAGTCGACGGTGTCAAGGCCGGGGATCGGCGGGATCGTGGTGTGGCTGCCGGTGTTGATGTAGACCCGTCGGCCTCTCACCACCTTCGTGGCGCCGTCCTCGAACTCGACCGCGATTGTCTTGTCGCCGATGAACTTTCCGGTGCCGAGTAGGAACGTCATGTCGGGCGTTCCGGTGAACAGCTTCCAGTGGGTGTCGACCATCCCGCCGACGACGCGCCGTTTGCGGTCCACCACGCCGGCGATGCTGGGCTCGGCGGCGGGCAACCTCACCCCGAACTCCTCGGCCCGGCCGGCCAGTTCGATCAGTTTGGCGCTGGCCACCATGGTCTTGGTGGGGATGCAGGCGACGTTGATGCAGGTTCCGCCGATCTGTCCCTGCTCGATGAGGGCAACCTGGTGGCCCGCGTTGGCCAGTGCCATCGCCAGCGACTTGCCGCCCTTGCCGCCCCCGAGGATGACGTCGTCGAAGTCTTCGGTCATTTGTCGACGCTATACCGGCGGGTTCCGTGGCGTAGCAGCCTTGCTGTGATGGGATTCTGCTGTGGCCGGACGGGTAGCGACGCTGTTGACCGTGGGTGCCCTGGCGCTGGCGGTGTGCTCGGTCGCCACAGCCCAGCCGACGGCGGCGTCGGTCCACCCGGTGAGCGCCGCCGACCTGGGCGCGACGTGGCATCGCGGCTGCCCCGTCGGTCCGGAGGACCTGCGCCGGGTGGAGTTGGACTACCTCGGTTTTGACGGCGCCACCCACCGTGGTGCCCTGGTGGTCAACAAGGACGTGGTCGACTCCGTCGTCGAGGTGTTCGCGGCGTTGATGACCTTGCGTTACCCCATCGAGAAGATGCAGACCGTCGACCACTATCCCGGCGGGGAGGACGAACTGTCGATGCGGGACAACAACACCTCGGGGTTCAACTGCCGGCCGCTGGGCAGTGGCTGGTCACAGCACGCCTATGGCCGCGCCGTCGACGTCAACCCGTTGGTCAACCCCTACATCGACGCCTCCGGTGACCTGCAGCCCAAGACCGCGTCGCGCTATCTGGACCGCACCCGCGACGACCTCGGACTGCTGCACGCCGGGGACGCCGCCGTCGAGGCGTTCACCGATCGCGGGTGGCGCTGGGGCGGGGCCTGGCGCAACCCGGTCGACTACCAGCATTTCGAAATCCGCTGAGGCCTTCAGATGACACCCGCCGTGCCAGAAAGCCCGTCGCCGCTGTCGCACATGTCCAGCGACTATGCCCGCAATGCCCGCTCGCAGGCCCGGGCATTCGCCCACACCTACCCCGCGGTGCTGGCAGCGGCCAAGGCGCACAACGACGTTGACGATCTCGTCGTCGCCGATCTCGGCGCCGCCGACGGGGTGAACTCCCACGAACTCATCACCGCGCTGGTCGCAGAACGTGACGGACGTGGGCTGCACTACGCCCTGGTCGACCTGCCGTCCAACGTGTGGCAGGTCGCCGCACGGCAGCTGACGCAGATGGCCGATCGCTCCGGGCATCCGGAACGGTTCGCGATCATCCCCGACGCCGCAACGCCGCGCGAGACCGTACGGGACACCGGCACCGGCGAGCACCTGGGCACCCCCGATGAGCATCTGCGGGCGGTGCGCGAGGCCTGGACCCGCCAGCCCCGCCCGCCGACGGTGCTCAGCCTGGCGGGGATCCCCATCCAGAGCGGAGCATGCCTGCCGGCGGGAACGGTCCATATCGCGGTCAGCGGCACCGCGATGCACTGGGTCTCCGACTCCGGTGTACTGCCGTCCACCGGATCGGTCTTTCCCGGATACCCCAATCACCGGGATGCCGCACAGCGTGCGGTGTGGGCCGATGCGGCCGCCCGGGACTGGCGCCGGATCCTGGCCCACCGCGGTACCGAACTCGCTCCCGGCGGCACTCTCGTCGCCGCGATACCCGCATCTTCCGGCCGGTGGCCGGACCGCGGCGGCGCCTATCGGGCGATCAGCGCCGATATGGACGACATCC
>CAIOYU010000740.1 GCA_903862565.1 uncultured Actinomycetes bacterium
AAGACGCCTGCGTGCTAGTGTTCCTCTCCGGTATAGGCGACTCCTTCGGATGCGCCCACCACCTCAGGTCCCGTGGCTCAGTGGGAGAGCGTCCGCTTCACACGCGGAAGGTCGCTGGTTCGATCCCAGCCGGGACCACCATGTTTGAACTCGCATTTCAGCTCGCTTCAAATCCTGGTTGATTTTTTGTGTCCGGTTCGTGTCCGGTTTCGATTACTCGATCGAGGACATTGGCGACCTCATCGAGTTCATAGTCGTACAGGTCCGCGTAGATGTTGCAACGGCCGGCCGATCGGGCTGTGGCCGATATCGGGGCGGTGGGGCCTAATCGGTCGGCTTAGGTCGACAGCTTGTCCAGAGTGGGCTCATCGAGAGCCGTGAGTATCTGGTTGATCTCGTTGCGCACGACTTGGGCGAATTTTCCCTGCTCATCGAGTTCGACCGCTTGATTCAGATCCCATTTGCGAACGATCTGGACACTCGGCCTCAAGTGAAACTTGATTCCAGGTGACTTCTGGCCGAGCCACTCGTCGAGCCGGTTCAAGTCCTTCATCTCGGCGTAGTGCCGTTCGGTGAGCCAGTTATGGAAGCTTTTGCTCTGTATCTGCTCACGCGTGCGCTGGCCGGCATGGTGGTCGACATCCTCGACCCACTGGCGGACGTAGTCGATGCCGGAGAGGGTCCGCGCCGGGTACCAACGCTGAAATGATCTCGAGAACCGGTAGCCAATGTGAAAGTTGGCATCAAGCTGCCAACCCGGTTGATCGGCGAGAATGATCAGAGATTCCACCCTATCGGGGTGTCGGTACAGATACTTGTACTGGCGGCCAAGCTCTCCCAGCCACATCGCCACGTGGACCGCATCGTCTTCAATCCACATGCCGACTCGGTCGGCCGCAGTGACCTGATCCTCGGGTAGCTTCACATTCACTCCCGGTGGGTACTCCCGACCGGTCGCCGGATCCTCAGAGCGGGGCGTGATCGTCCCGGTCAGGCCTGTCGCTTCCTGGACGATCGACCGAAGCCGGCGCAGGCGCCGGCGCTCGTTCTTCTTGCACCGGCCGAGGTCGGTGAAAGGCAACAAGTCGCCGAAATACGTTTCGGCGTAGTCGAAGAACTCGCGGATGATCTCGGCCTTCGTCGCCTCGATCTCCTTCGACTCGCTGAGATCCCACCACCGGCTTAGCAGTTCATGCCACTTGATGTGGAGCGGCTTTGATGTCGTCCACGTCGCGTTTTTGGGGTTGATCTCAACAGCTTGTTTCGAATTCACGCCGGAGAACAGTTTGCTTTCGAGTACGACCAGAAGTTCCGAGCCGTATTGGATGACTCCGTCATACCGAGCCCGTCTCCCGGATTCATTGACTGCATCGAGGCTCTCAACGCCTTCATCGGGGGTAAGGAAAATGCTGACCAGATTCTTGACATTGCTTTTGCCGGCGTCCGCTCCTGGGGGAATCAAAGTCTCGGTCTGAAGATCGAACCGTGGCTGCGGAAGCCCGGCGAGAGTCTGCGTCCCTACCAACGCTAGGAGAGCGTCGTGGGCCTCTGGCACCAGCTTGATGACTATCAAGAAGGCGCGAGTCAACTGGTCCTCGTGGTTGGGGGGCCTTGAATACGGCCTGAAGATGCTGAGGTGCGGATTGCCTAACTCACCTTCTGGTTGTTCGAGCTGTGCACTCACTGCTTATTCTCCATACCCTCGCGCCGAAAGTACTCGACGAGATGGATCATGCCGAGGACGTCTTGTCGGTTGTACTCGATGAGGTGTGTCCAATCGCGTTTGGCTTCCTTCGTGAGTTCGCGGTGCACGCCCTGACGTTTGGCGAGGAGCTCGCGCAGGCGGCCGAGGATCGATCCCGGCCGCACATCGAGGAGGTATTTTTTATACGCGTAGCCGACCGCAGGTTGCATCAGAAAATCCTTCAGCCCCGGCTTGGCGCGGTCACCGGCCATACGGATGGCTTCCGCGTAGATCTCGGGCCGATGTTTCTTGAACCACTTCGCGGCGTTTGCGTTGAGATAGTTGTCCTTAATCCACTCGGCATTTTCAGGACACGCGGCCATCAGCAGGTCGCGCTCGGGGATGCTGTACCCGGCGATGAGGCTGTTCGTTGCGATCGCTGTTCGAACGATCTCCGTGGCTAGCTGAGTCCAAGGCTGAAACTCCAGCTTTCGCGCCCTAGCTGACTGGGCGAGGATCCGATCGTGAACATATGTCCTCAAGCCGTCGGACCACTGGACCGAAGACAGCGCCGGCTTGGTGTCAGCCTTACGCATTTCGACGTCGAGCCAGATGACTGGGCGAGTAGTCACGCGGAAGGTGTTGCTTTGCAAGGTATAGCGGGCCATAAGGCCAGGGACCTTACCGGCCCTTTCCGTGAAGCCCAGTCTCAGGAATGGCGCCGACCGGGTCGGGATGGCATTTGTATGTAAAGCCACCCCTGCCGAGAGGTCCTGGGTCGGATGGCTCACGTAGCGCCGCCGGCCAGTGCAGACAGGCGTTCGGCCAATGCGTCGGCGCGCCCCGCCGCCACATGCTGGTACCGCGTCGCCGCCGTCGCGGTGCTGTGGCCGAGCCGGTCCATCAGCTCCCGGGTGGTCGCCCCCGTCAGCGCGGCCATCACCCCGCCGAAATGGCGAAGGTCGTGAAAGTGCAACTCCGGCTTTCCGATCGCATCGCGGGTGAAATCACGGGCGGAGCTTACAGATTGACATCGCTGTAGCTCTGGAAATCAGATTGACATCGCTGCAGCTCTGGAAATCAGATTGACATCGCTGTAGCTCTGGAAATCCCTGTTATCGATGCGCGGGTAACGGCCGCGAACAGGTCAAAGCGACCCCGGACCGCGGCCAGAGGGTATTGACTTTAGAGGCGGCGCGGGCAGAAGCGGTGCCAGGCGGGACCATAGCGAGGAGGGGCGACGCAGCGTGAGGATGTCGAATATTGCTGCCGCACTGGCACTTTCAGTCGCGACGATCGTGTCCCCGGCCGCGCCGGCACAGGCGGCTCCCAGCGATGGGACTGACCCCAGCAAGTGGCCGGTGATCGACACCGCTGCCTACACCAGTCCCGACGACCCCGGCTGGGTGTTCTTCCGCGCCTACTCAGCGACCGGGCAGGGCTGTGGGATCAGCCCGACCGGGACCGTCGGATGCGCCGGCGTACCGACGTCGTCGGCATCTTCCCCGACCGCAGATCCCTAATCCGCCTCGTCGGGGCCGTGCTGGCCGAGCAGCACGACGAATGGGCAGAGTCCCGCCGCTACCTCGGACTCGATGTCATGAGCAAATCACGTGCCGTCAACGACACCCCCACAGAACAGGAGGCCACCCCGGCGGCACTGACCGCCTGAACCACCCCGTCGAAGAATCACGCGACGACTTCGTACACCTCGCCCCTGGACTTGACCAGGATTGCCGGTTTCGCGGCTGGGTCGGCTGTCGGGGGTGTTTAATCACCTTCAACTTTTGTGAGTTTCCCGGATCCACGCATCCCGGACCCGGTCCCACGAACAGCCGTGGGGGGTCAACGTGGAGGGTCTCGTGGTTCAAATCGGTTCGCTGGGTGTGTTGGGTTCGCTTGGTGCTGGTCCCGCTGCTGATGACCGGTCGCAGGAGTCTGCGGTGCCGGTTCGCTCTGGTGGGCGTGGGCGGCGGGGCCGGCGGGCACGGCAGCCGTATGCCTGGTTGGGTGCTGGTGCGCTGGGTTTGGGTGTGTTGGCCGGGGCTGCGGTGAGCGTGGGGGCGGGTACCGCCGCGGCGGATAGCCAGGCCGGTCGCGGCGGCGGCCATGGTGAGTCGTCCTCGGAGGCCGGTGCGCGGTCCTCGGCGGGTTCGTCGTCGCGGCGAACCGGCGACGGTACGGGGTCGTCCTCGGCGGGTTCGCCGTCGCGGCGCTCCGCGGGCCCAGCTGCGGTCGGCGGGGTTGCCGCCCCCACTGCTTCCCGTGTCCGCGCTGCTGCCAGCACCGCGTCCGGTCCGTTGTCGTCCTCGCCGCGACGGTCCGCGCCTTCAGAAGCGGTGGCAGACGCGGTGGCAGATGCGGTGGCCCCGGTCTCGCGGGTAGGTGCACCTGAGAGCGTCAGCGCAGCGATCGGTGGTTCCACTTCTACGGGGGTTGTGGGGGTGACGCCTGCCGCGGTGGCGGTGAATCCGGTAGGTGGCGTGGGTGTTTCGGCCGCGGCGGTGGGCTCGCCGCAGGAATGGCAGGCCGCGGCGGTGGGCTCGCCGCGGGGATGGCAGCCCGGGTCGGTCATCAGGGTGTTCGTGTCCAACGGGACCGCGGCGCATCCGGATGCGGGCTTGTTGGTCGGTAACGGCTACAGCTACGGCAGCTCTCCCGGGGACTGCACGGCGGGCGGTGGGTGCAACGGCGGGCGCGGCGGGACGCTGCTGGGCAACGGCGGCAGCGGGTTCGGGGGCGGCAGCGGCGGGGCCGCCGGATTCTTCGGCAACGCCGGCAACGGCGGTGCCGCCGCACCTGATTGCGCCGGCGCGGCGTGTGCAGGTGGGGCGGGGGCGAACGCGGGCTGGTTCGGGGTTGGTGGTCGCGGCGGTGCCGGCGCTAACGGCGGCGCCGGCGGTCGTGGCGGTGCTGGCGGGGTGTTCCTCGGCGCCGGCGGGCAAGGCGGCAGGGGCGGGGACGGCGGTGTGGGCGCCAGCGGCACCGGGGGTAGCGGTGGTGACGGCGGGATGTTATTCAGCGCCGGTGGGGCAGGCGGCGACGGGGGCGCCGGGGTGCGCGGCGGTACCGGTGGCCTCGGTGGTGGCGGCGGGTTGTTCTTCGGCCGCGGTGGTGCCGGTGGAACCGGTGGTGCTGGTGATGTTGGTGTTCGGGGCGCGGATGCGACGGGTCTGGGAGCGGCCGGCGGTGACGGCGGCGATGGTGGTTCCGCTGGTGTTGGTGGCCGTGGCGGTGTGGGCGGGTTGTTCTTCGGCTTAGGTGGGGCGGGCGGCTTCGGCGGTGACGGTGGTGTCGGCGGTGCCGGCGGCTCCGGTGGCGTCGGCCTGGATGCGTTGACTCCCGGTGGTTCCGGCGGCGTCGGTGGTTCCGGCGGTGCCGGCGGTTCAGGCGGTGCCGGTGGCGTGGGTGGTTTCGGTGGCCGCCAGGGCCTTGACGGCCGTGCCGGTGTCGCGGCCGATGGTGGCCGCGGCGGTGCAGGCGGCCACGCGGGCATCACGGGCGACGCCGGCGCGGGTGGCCTCGGTGGGGACGGTGCGCCCGGTACGCCGGGTAAGGACGCCTTTTTCGTCCCGGGTGGAACGGGAGGGGACGGGGGCCCCGGTGGTGACGCGGAATTCGTCGGTGACGGCGGTAGGGGCGGTGACGGTGGTTCTGGCGGCTTTTTCGGCGGTTCCGGCGGTTCCGGCGGTTCCGGCGGTTCCGGCGGATCGGTGTCCGGTGACGGTGGTTCTGGCGGGTCCGGCGGGAACGGCGGCAACGGGGGCAACGGCGTCGACGGACCCGGGCAACCCGGCGGAAGTGGGGGAGCCGGTGGTGGCGGTGGCAGCGCCGGAGAGAGAGGGGACGGCGGGTACGGCGGGGACGGCGGGGACGGCGGCCTTGGCGGTAACGGTGCAACTGCCAAGAAGGGCACCGGGCAGCCAGGCACGGTTGGGGGCGCGGGCGGGGACGGTGGTCTTGGCGGTAACGGCGGCAATGGCGGCACGATCTCCGGCAACGGCGGCAACGGCGGCAACGGCGGCCAGATCGGCGGCGGTGGAGACGGCGGGCGCGGCTCAAACGGTACCCTAAATCGCCCTTCGGGCGGGACAGGTGGCGCGGGTGGCGCCGCCGGAACCGGTGGCAACGGTGGCACCGGTGGAGCGGCACCGGGAAGCGGTAAAGGCGGCAAGGGCGGCGCTGGCGGCGACTTCAAAGGCGGTGTCATACCGCAAGGCGGTGGTAAAGGCGGTAAAGGCGGTAACGGCTGGGCCGCCGACAGCCGCCGAGGTGGTGGCGGCGCCGGCGGGGCCGGCGGCAACGGCGGTAACGGCGGCGACTACTACCCGGGCGGCCAGGCGGGCTACAAGGGGACTCCCACCATCTTCGGGTTAGGCGGTGTCCACGGCTCCGGATCGGGTAAAGCACCCTCTGGCGAAAGAGGGGCAGAAGGCGTAGCCGGAACAGAGGGTCGCCCGGTCGCACTTCCCTAACCTGCCGGCGTGGCCACGGAAGGTCCGTTCTCCCGGCAACTGGGACCATTAAAGCGGGCTCACCTCAGGGGACGCCTGGTTCGGGCACAACGACCGCGCTTTTCGAGTGAAGGGGGCGGGGGATCGCCGACGGCTGGTGCCGGAGCCTGTTGGGTGGTCGGACCGGCAGCGCTGTCGGCCAGCCACTGCGACCCGGGGTGTGAATTAGTAACGTTTGACGTTACTAACGGCTGACGTTCTCGTTCCGGGGTAAAGACGCGGAGGCGATCTGGCAGCGTCGTTACGTCAAGAGGATCAGTCCGGAACTCAGCAGACTCGCGTACAACAAGCTGGCACTCATCGATGCCGCTGGAACTATCAATGATCTGCGTGTTCCGCCCGGCAATCGGCTGGAGAAGTTGAGCGGGGACCGCGCCGGTCAGTACAGCGTGCGGGTGAGCGACCAATGGCGAATCTGTTTCACCTGGAGCGCCGGCGCTGCGTCGAACGTCGAGTTCGTCGACTACCACTAGCTAGACACCCCAGGGTCGTAAGTTGTCAAGCGGCCTGGCTGTCTGGGTTGGTTTGGCGGTGTGCCCAGGCTTTGCGTTCGTCGTAATGGGTGTGGTGGCGTAGGCAGCCGTGCAGGATGCCGACGAGGCGGTTGCCGAGGGCGCGGAGGGCCTGGTGGTGCAGGTCGCCGGCTTGCCCGCTGTCTGCGGGGGACCGGAATCGAACCGGACGCATTGACCGATCCCGACGTCGAAATCACAGCTGGTCAAGAGTTACTGCTGATGGCCAACATCCTCGACGAGATGGACGATGCCGAAGGACTGGGACTGGAGGCCGGGTCCCGGTACCGGATCACCACCGCAGGCATCTGGGGCCTCGCCGTGCTGGCGAGCAGGACCGTCGCCGAAGCCGTCGCCGTCGGAATGAGCTGTGTCGGGCTGACCTACGTCTGTACCCACCTCAATTACGACGGGGCCACCAGTGAGCTGTCGTTTCAGGATTGGGACCTGCCTGAGCGGCTGCGCCGATTCGTCCTCGAACGCGATACCGTTGCTGCCCTTGCGATCTGGGCCGAGGGCATGAACCGGCCCGTGGAACTCCACCGGCTCGACCTGCGACTGCCCACCCCCGCGCAGCCGGAGAAATTCGAAGCCGCATTCGGGCGGATGCCCCGCTTTGGCTCCGAACACACCGTCATGGGCTTCGACCCCGCGATCTCCGATCAGGCCATGCCCCAGGCCAGCCCGCTGACAGCCCAAGTCAGCGAAGAATACTGTCGGCAGCTACTCCAACGACGCCACGCCTGGACTGGCGTCACGGGGCGCGTCCGCGACCTGATCCTGCGGGATCCTCGCACCCCGCTCA
>CAIOYU010000741.1 GCA_903862565.1 uncultured Actinomycetes bacterium
CACCCCGACTGTGACGGCACGGCATGCCGCAGCGAGGATCGGTGCTGTCGCTGGGGACAAGGCCGACACGTTCACGGTGATGATCGCTGACGGCTACGGCGGCACCACCAGTGCGGTGGTCAGCGTGACGGTCAGTCCGGTCAATGCCGTCCCGGTAGCGGGCACCCCAACAGTGGGCACCCCGAACACCGATACCGGTGTGGTGACCGGAACGGTGAGCGTGACCGACGCCGATAGGGACACCCTGACCTACAGTGGATCGACCACTACCGCGAAGGGTGCTGTGGTGGTGAGCGCCAACGGCTCCTTCGCTTATACCCCCACCGCGACGGCTCGACGAGACGCTTACCTGCTTGGGGCGGTGGCGGGCAACATCTCCGACGCATTCGTAGTCACAGTCGCCGACGGCTACGGCGGTTCGGCGGCGATCTCTGTGCCTGTCGCGATCAGCCCAGCCGTGACAACTTATGTAACGGGCGATGTGAAGCGCGACCCGATTACGGGCCGAATCGCCCTACGCACGTCTTTCGACGAGAGCACCCTGCAGCCCGGGACCGGAATTCCCGGATACCTGAACTGGCTGATTGCAACCCCCAACAGCGGGGTTCTTATCGGCATGCCCGCTGACGTGGCGTCTTGGGAAAACTTGTTCCTTGTCGGGACGGTCCCGATAAGCAACCCGTACAGCCCGTCTGTTGATTTGCCGGTGAACTCCGTACTCAGGAATCCTGGAAACGGTTCAGTGGCAATTCGTACGACTTTCAACGCGCCGGACTTCGCGAATATGAGCTGGTTGATCGCCACGCCATCGCAAGGCGGTTTGCTCGTCCCTTCGTCGAGCGTGCAAGGCTGGGATGTTCTCTTTAACCCCAACGGCGTACCGGTGGCGGGTACCCCGGTGGTGGGAACCGCGAATGCCTCGACCGGTGTGGTCATCGGCTCGGTGAGTGCTACTGACCCTGACGGGGACGCCCTCACCTTCAGCGCGCCTGCGACAACGGCAAAGGGATATGTATTCATCGACGCTCAATCCGGAGCCTTCACCTACGCTCCCACCGGGTCCGCGCGTCAGGCAGCGGCCCAAGCCGCCAGCGACTCCGATGCCCGACTGGACACCTTCACCGTGACAGTCAGCGACGGCTACCTCGCAGCGGAGAATGAAGTCACCGTCGAGATTGACCCGGCACCTCCGCTCCGGTTCGGCGACATCAGAGCAGATCCAGCTAGTAACCGGAGAGCCATGTACGTAGCCAATCAAGTCGCGATTGGAATTCAGTGGGTTAGTGTTTCCCCAGGTAACGGTGGTGCCTGGCTCAAGGACCAAGAGGTTAGCAATTGGCTTGATGTGGCAGCCCCGGTAGGAACCGAAACAGCGGGGAGCGGTCCATATGCGCCAGGTGACATCAAAGTGCCGCCCGGCTCCATCGCTGGCATGGTCACGGAGTTTGCCGTCAAGACCGATGCGCCCCTATCGGACTGGTTCAGCTGGTATGTGTGCAGCAGAAATGGCTGCTACGGAGTTGAGAATATAAATTCGAATATGATCGACCCGTGGGTCGACTTGCGAAACCCGCTGGACCTCTGACCGGGTAGTCACGGCGGCCAGGCTGGTTGTGCGGCGTCTGCCTGGCGGGGGATCGCGTGAGCTAGCTGCGCCCGAAGCGTGGCTCCCGGGGCCCCATTCCGCTGGGTCGGGAGTTTTGGCCCGGAAAACGCGGTGGCCCTGTCGTCTCAGGCGGACTTGCTGGCCGTCACTAAGTGCGGCCCCGCCCCGCCGACCTTCGCCCGGGCTGGGAGCGCCGCGCCGCAGGCATCTCGACGTAGGCCTGAATTGGGGTGGACGGAAAGGTCACGACAGGCCCTGCCCCCGTTTTAGCCCTTGCCTTCGTTGAACAGTGCCATCTCAACCGCTGCCGGGTCCGTCGAGTGCTGATCGCGGCAGTACTCCAGGTAGGTCCGGTACAAGTGGCTGGGCCAGTTGGTGTTCCCGGTATTCGGCCCGAACACCGCACGTCCGCGCAGGGCGCGCGCCACCCGCCGGTCGAGGATTAATGGCTTGAGGTCGGCGTCACTGCGGTAGCCGCTGAAGTACAGGAACTTGGTGAAGTAGGCAGGCCTCATGAACTTCGTCGAGGCAGAGCCGCCCCGGAACATGGCCTCGTAGGCGGCGACCGGGCCGTCGGCAACCAGCACGGTGGAAGCCCGTTGAAGATTGGCCCCGACGGTGTCCTGGTTTCTGGTGAACGGCCTCACAAATCGGCCCACCCGGAAGGCCCACTTGCCGACGCCCCAGACGGTAGAGGCGACGGCGGTGTGCAGGGCGGAGCCATCGGCGGCGATGTCAAACACGCCGTCGCGTGAAATCCAGCGATAGCCATGGTCGTCCGGGACGGGCTGGTCAAGCTGCGGCGGCCAGAAATGCTCAATCTCGCCGGTGAAATAGAGTCTCCACCACTCCGACCGGTATTTCGCCCAATTGCCTTCAGCCGGGGGCTTCGGCCCAGCGCTATCTGCGTTAAATGCGACCCCCGTCATGGATGGAGCATGACAGGCAGACGCGAATCTATGCGGCCAATGCCGCCAGTCCGCACCTGGCCATTACCTAAACCAGATGCTCAGTCTCGTCGCTGGCAACGACCGCATTGGCGGCCATGCTGATCGGGATGAGGGCCGAGGAGACCGGCGTGACACCCGAGGAGACATTAGAGAAACTGGGTCGGCGGGTTCAGCAGCTCTTCTCGGGCCAGGAGTAGGGCAAGTGCAATGTGCAATTGCCCCTGGCTG
>CAIOYU010000742.1 GCA_903862565.1 uncultured Actinomycetes bacterium
CAGACCGGTTCGAACTCGAGGTCGACACCACCAAGGCCAACGAGAAGTGGAATGTCGAGGTCGAGGAGAACCTGCGCCGGCAGGCGTTGGACGCGCCGTGAGTGAGCAGTCTGCCCACACCGAGGGAGTGGCCGACGATCTCGCGCGGTCGATGTTGTTGCTCAACGGCTTTCACGACGATGACCACCAGGTGCGCGACGACGGGGACGTCCTCACCTGGGCCAAGTCACCCGACTTCGCCAATGACCCCGAACGAGCGGCCGCCATCCATGAGGCCACCCGGCAAGACCGTGAGCGATACCTGACCTCCGGCCTGGCCGAGGTGGACTGCCGGTTCTGCCACGCCGCTGTTCAGGTCAAGAAACTGGGCGCACCGCACACCGCGGTGCAGTGGAACACCGAGGCATCTTCGCGCTGCGCATATTTCGCCGAAATTCGGTCATCAGGTGGGAGCAGTGCCCGCGTGCGCTCCTGCCCGCGATTGACCGACAGCATCCGTCATGCCGTCACAGAGGGTTGCCTCGAGGAGTACTCGAGCGCGCCTGCGCCGGGGGACGGCTGAGTTCCTCTCAGTACGAATTTGTCTCCGCGCGCAAAGCGGACGCCTGGTGCCGACCGCGCCGGGGGATGCGCCAGGTGGTCGCGCCACCCTTCGTGAACAGGCACGGTAGCACCGACCCGCCGCACTCCTCTTGAAGGCTTCGCGAGACTTCGATCCGACGTCGTGGATCGACAACCATCATCAGGAACCCGCCGCCGCCGGCGCCGGACACCTTCCCTGCGATCATGCCGTGCGATCGCGCTACGTGGTAGGCGCGCTCAATTTCTGGATTTGAAATCTTCGACGCGAGGCGCTTTTTCGCCTCCCAACCGCGGAGCAACGATTCGGCGAAACCGGGCATATCGCCCACGACGAGGTGGTCCTTCATCTCAAGGGCCTCGGCCCGAATCGCGTGGGTTGCCTGTAGTGCGTCCTCATCGCGCTCGACGACGTGGCGCTGCTGTTCGGCGATCACCTCAGACGAAAGCCTTGAGACACCTCCGAAATACAGCAGCAGCGACGCTTCCAGTTCGGCGATGACGGAACTCTGAATCCTGAGTGGGTTCACCACGACTTCGCCGTCGGGTCGAGCCTCCATGAAATTGAATCCACCGAAAGCGGCTGCGTAATGATCCTGCCAACCGCCCGCCAGACCCAGATCGACACGCTCGATTTCCCACGCCATTCGGGCAAGTTCGTACGGGCCCATGGAGGCGCCAACGAGTTCAGCGGTAGTCAGCAGCATTGCCACCACCAATGCCGACGACGACCCCAGACCCGACCCGGGTGGTGCGTCCACCTGGGTGGCGAGATCGAGTGGGAAAGGCTCTCCACCGTTGAATTCCGCCATGACCCGCCGGTATACGGCGACGTGCAGCGGGAAGGACTCTTCGAGGGAGGCGAGATCACGGACGTCGGTCTCCACCGATCGGTCTCGGTCCGGCGAGCGAAAGCACAATTTCCCGTCGTCGGCAGGTTCAGCGAAGGCGTAGGCGTACTTGTCGATCGTCGCGTTCAGCACCCGTCCGCCGAACTCCGTTGAATACGGGTCGACGTCGGTACCCCCGCCGGCAAGGCCCAGGCGTAACGGAGCCCGGCCGCGCAGTCCGGTCATCGCCGTTCCTCTCCTCCTGCCACCGCGACCTCGGCAGCGGCAACCTCAGCAGCAAACTCCCACAGCGATGCAAAGCATAGGTCGGCGTCCCCCGCGGGTCCGCCGCCCGTCACGTGCACAGCCGTCGCGGCGACGTTTCGCGCAAGTTCCAGGTCGCTCGCACTGTCCCCGACGACGATACTCAGCGACGCATCACACTGGGGATTGCGCGCGAGCCACTCGCGAACCAATCCGGGTCGGGGCTTGCGGCAGTCACACGCCGCGGACTCGAGGTGCGGGCAGACCTGAAATGCATCGAGTTGAACTTCGTCTTGAATTCGCTGGTGAATCGCGGCGACGTCGTCCTCGGTCATAAACCCCTTGCCGATGCCCTGCTGGTTAGTGACGACAACGACGTAGGGCGCCCACCGACGAAGGATCTTCAACGCAGCCAGCGCACCGGGCAACCACTCGAATTGTCGCCATTCCCTGACGTAATCACCGACGATGCGCCGGTTTATCACTCCATCGCGGTCAAGGAACAGACACCATTCACGGCCCGCGCGTTCTTCGACGAGCCCCCAGACGATCGTGCTCTCCGAACTACCGTTCGTCGTAGCTGTCACTGGCGAAAAGCGCGTGTTCGACGTGTTCGGAGATGGCGTGGATAAAGACAATGTGCGACTCCTGAATTCGCCCGGTGTCGCTCGACGGCACATTAATCAAGAAGTCAGCCAATTCCGCCAATTTGCCGCCCGATCGGCCCGTCATCGCGACAACCGTCACACCTAACTCCTTGGCACTTTGCGCTGCGCGAACGACATTTTCGGAGTTGCCGGAAGTGCTAATCGCGATCAGGGTGTCGCCCGGGCGGGCGGAACCCTCCAGCGCCCGCGCGAAGACCGTACCGTAGTCATAATCGTTCGCCACAGCCGTCAAATGGGATGAATTGCCATGCAGGGCTTCAGCACCCAAGGGCGGTCGTTCCAAGGTGAAATGACCGGTCAGTTCGGCGGCGAAGTGTTGCGCATCCGCGGCACTGCCGCCGTTGCCGCACATGAATACCCGGTTCCCGGACCGGTAACCGGCAACTAAGCGATCACCGACGGCGCGGACGGTTGCCAGGAGAGTCGGATCGTTCAGAATTCGTGTCTTCACCGCGACTGTTTCTTCCAATATCTCCGTGACGGTTCTCACGTGTGCGCCTTTCAGAAATAGCCCCATCCAGGGATCAGCAAATTACTTTACAGCCCCGCAAAACGTTCCTTGACCTGCTCCTCGGTCAGCCCGTAGTCAGCCAGCGAATAACTGTGGTTGGGGGCCCGCGGGCCTTGCTTGCTGCGCTCATCGGTGCCCGCGATGGCGGCGCGTGCCTCGTCGGTGAGATCGATACCGAAGGTCGAATAGATGGTCTCCACCGTGCCGATCGGATCTCGCGCCAGGTCGTCGTAGTCGACGTCGCAGAACTGCGCCGCGTTCTGGGTGGCTCGGACGGCGTTGAACCGTTCCAGCCCACGCGACCAGGTCTCCAACGAGTCGGCTCCGATGGTCGCGCCAACGAAGCGGTTGGACCAGCCGGCCGTGGTGTGCTGGGCCAGTGAGCACATCGAGGCCATGATGGTTTCGGCCGGCCGATGGCACTGGATGACGAGTGCGTCAGGGTAGACCGCGAACAGCGCGTCCAGGGCGAACAGGTGGCTCGGATTCTTGAGCACCCACCGCTTGTCCGGCTCGTTGAGTCCGATCAGTTGGAGGTTTCTGCGATGCCGTTCGTAGGACCTGGTCCAGTCCTGACGGGCCAGCCACTGCGCGTACGTCGGCACGTGGGCCAAGGTCTCGTAGGACACCGAGTGCACCGACTGGCGCAGGAGTTGCCAGCACTCCTCCACCTCGTCGGCGGTCATGAAGTGCAACCCCATGTAGTCGGGATTCTCCTGGTGCGCACGCGCGAAGCGGGACTGCATCTCGACGAAAACCGGATTCTGCGACCATGTTTCACGCGGGGGACGCGGTTGCGGGAATTCCGCGAGCCACAGTTCCAGCCCTTGGTGGCGCGGATCGCCGCATAGAAGGCGGTGAAGGGCCGTGGTGCCCGTCCGCGGCAGTCCGGTGACGAAAATCGGTGCAGTGACCGGCACGTCGGCATGCTGCGGATACTGCTTCCAGGAAGCCTCGCTGAGCAGCCTGGCCACCAGGGCGTTGCGCAGGAAGAAGCGCGACATCTTGCTGCCGAGTTCGGTGAAGTCCGCCTCGCGGCGATAGGCCTCCAGCAGGACGTCGAGTGCCTCGAGGTAGTTGTCCCCGTCGCTGCCGAAGTCGTCGAGTCCGACGGTCTTGACCGCCGAGGCTTTGAGGTCCTCGACGGTGCCCACATCCGTGCGGGGAGCATCCGAACTCATTTGCTCGCTCCTCCACGGCACTCGTCCCTCGTACCGCATCGTCGGCTCGCGTTCACGCCTTGTACTCCCCGCAGTTCACATCCAGCGTCTGGCCGGTGATCCCACTGGCCAGATCGCTTGCGAGGAAAAGGATCGCCGAGGCCACCTCGTCCTCGGTGGGCAGCCTCTTGAGGTCGGATTGGGCCGCGGTGGCCGCGTAGATCTGCTCGACGGTCATTCCGTATTTCCCGGCCTGGTGGGCGAAGTAACTCTTGAGGGTGTCGCCCCAGATGTATCCGGGGGCCACGGAGTTCACCCGGATTCCCTGCTCGCCCAACTCGGTGGCCAGCGACTGCGACATCGCCAGCAGTGCCGCCTTGGCCATCTTGTACGCACCGTACTTCGGTTGGGAATGCCGGATGACCATCGAGTTGACGTTGACCACTGAACCTTTGGCGTCAGCCAGGGCCGGGGTGAAGCCCTGGATGAGTCGCAAAGCGCCGAGGACCGTCAGTTCGATGGCGTCGCGGATGTGGCCGAAGGTGGTGTCGGACAACGGCTTCATCGACGGCACCCGGAAGGCGTTGTTGATCAGGACGTCGACCCGACCGTATGCCTCGAGGCTGCGGGCTACCAGGTTGTCGACCTGGGCATCGTCGGTGATGTCGGTGGTGACGGTCACGGCGCGCCGTCCCAATCCCGTCACCGTCTGGGCGACCTCGTCGAGGCGTTCGGCGGTCCGTGCGGCGAGAACGAGATCGGCTCCGGCCTCGGCACACCTGCGCGCCAGTGCGGTGCCCAACGCCGGGCCGACACCGCTGATGACGACAACCTTGTTCGCGAGCATCAGCACACCATCCTGTTCGCAATCTGTCTCTGTCGCAGTGCGATCCGTTCGCGCCAGTCCGGCTCAGAGATCCGGTTGGCCGCGTAGAACGGCAGGCGATCGGCGACGTTCCCGACCTCGATCACCTCCACAGTCGGGCCGTTGCCCTCAGCCAGGGGACGCGACACCCGCTGCCAGCGGAATTGCAGGAATCCCTTGCGGTGGCCGAGGGTTTCGACCCAATTGGTGACACCGGGGTTGCGGTCGGCCACCACGATTCGGATCTTGCCGTCCGGATCAGCCTGCGCCTGAGTGCCGTTCAGCGAGGTTTGGTGATTGATGTAGTCCAGCGAGATGTACCACAGGCTGCCCAACTGGAAACCCAGGTATGGGGCGTCGGAGACCGGCACCGTGATGACCAGTGCCTGGTCCGGCGTCAGATCGAAGTGGCCAGCCGAGGAGTACTGAGTGGCCAGGCCCCCAGG
>CAIOYU010000743.1 GCA_903862565.1 uncultured Actinomycetes bacterium
AGCACGGTCGGCATATCGGGCCCAGTCGTTCCGAACGTGCCAAACCGCCGAAGTTCACCCCGATCGCGCCGGCGGATGCGCCGAAGTTCACCCCGATTGCGCCTGCTGACAGGCCGAAGTTCACCCCGATTGCGCCTGCTGACAGGCCGAAGTTCACCCCGATTGCGCCGGCGGATGCGCCGAAGTTCACGCCGATCGCGCCGGCGGATGCGCCGAAGTTCACGCCGATCGCGCCGGCGGATGCGCCGAAGTTCACGCCGATCGCGCCGGCGGATGCGCCGAAGTTCACCCCGATCGCACCCGCCAACGCGCCGACCGGCGGTCAACGCTGAATCGATCCCTCGGCCTGCTTTGCGCGGCGGTCTTGGCGGCTGTCATGGCCAACGGGCCCGGAACACCGTCCTCTGCGGCCGACGCTTGCCCCGACATCGAGGTGATCTTCGCCAGGGGCACGGCTGGATCCGGCTTGGGCAACGCCGGTAACTCGTTCGTCGATGCGTTGCTTTCCAGAGTCGGCAACCGTTCGCTGCAGACCTACTCGGTGAACTACCCCGCGGGCTTCGATTTCCAGAGGTCGGCACCACAGGGCGCCGCCGACGCCGCCGGTCGGGTCCAGTGGATGGCGGACAACTGTCCCGCCACCAAGCTGGTACTCAGCGGCATCTCGCAGGGCGCGGGCGTCATCAGCCTGATCACGGTGGATCGACCGGGCCCGATCGGGAAATACAACCCCACCCCGATGCCGCCTCAACTCGCCGACCACGTCGCCGCAGTGGCTGTCTTCGGGAACCCGTTGCGCAACATGGCCGGCGGGGGACCGCTGAACGAGATGAGCGGGACCTACGGCCCGAAGACGATCGACCTCTGCGCGCCGGACGACCTCTTCTGCTCCTCGGGCCTGAACCTGGCGGCGCATTTCTCCTACGACGAGAACGGTATGACCAACCAGGCTGCGGATTTCGTCGCCGCCCGACTCCAGTAAACAGGGCGTTCCGGCCGCGCCGACCGGCTGTGAGCCCAGGTTCGAAGGTGGGGCAGGCCCTGGCGCAGTACAAGGCTGCGCACAAGTAGGCTCAGAGTCCAAATCGCTCGGTAGGCCCATTCAGCCCGCCGTCGTCGGGTTGGGAGATTGGGTCATGGGAGCGCCTGCTGGAGGGCAGTATCCGCCTGGACCGGTTGTGCTGCCGGTCAAGGACATCGGGCGACTGCTGCTGCGTTGTGATGACCGCTCCGGCCTTGTTTCGGCGATCACCACGTTTCTGGCCGAGGCCGGCGCGAACATCGTCTCCCTCGACCAGCACTCCACCCAGCAGACCGGTGGAACGTTCATGCAGCGCACCATTTTTCATCTGCCCGGTCTCGCCGCAGCCCGGGAGGATCTGGAACGTGAATTCCGGCTGCGGGTCGCCGAACCGTTCGGTATCGCCTATCGGCTGACCGAGGCCGCCAAGCCCAAGCGAGTGGCCCTGATGGCCTCCACCGAGGATCACTGCCTGCTGGATCTGCTGTGGCGCAACCGTCGCGGCGAACTGGACATGTCGGTGGTGATGGTGATCGCCAACCACCCGGATCTGGCCGACCAGGTCCGGCCGTTCGGGGTGCCCTTCATCCACATCCCGGCCAAGCGGGACATTCGGGAGCAGGCCGAACAGCGCCAACTCGACCTGCTGCGCGGCAACGTCGATCTGGTGGTGCTGGCCCGCTACATGCAGATCGTGAGCCCGCATTTCCTCGGCGAGGTCGGCTGCCCGCTGATCAACATCCACCACTCATTCCTGCCGGCCTTCATCGGTGCGGCGCCTTACCGCCGGGCCAAGGAACGGGGCGTAAAACTCGTCGGCGCCACGGCGCACTACGTCACCGAGGACCTCGACGAGGGTCCGATCATCGAGCAGGACGTGGTGCGGGTGGACCACCGCCACGACGTCGCCGACCTCGTCCGTCTGGGCGCTGATGTCGAACGTGCGGTGCTCTCCCGCGCGGTGCAATGGCATTGCGAAGACCGGGTGGTCCGGTACGGCAATCAGACCGTCGTCTTCTGATCAGACACTGAGTCGCCGCAGAACCTCCGTTCCCAGCACATGGCCGTCGACTTCGGCGAGCGAGGCGCGCAGTTCGACTTGGTCGGCGATCTCGTCGGCCGCCAGATAACTCGCCACGACCAGCGCCTCGACCGGCGGACGGCCCAGGGCCCGGGCCACGGTGATCACCGTCTCGGCCTTGGGCAGGGTTTTGCCGTGCAGCCAATTGCACACCGACAACCGGCCGATCCCGATCTGCTCGGCGATCTGCGTCTGGGTGGCGCCGGCGGTGTGGCGGCGCAGGTACTCCGCCCAGGTCTCGGTGGTTCCGGTCGTGTCGACGGTGTCAATCTCGAATGTCTCAGTCACTTTCATCCCCTCCCGATCGCCAGGATAAGGACGGGGACCGACACAACCGGCTGCCTGACGGCGTGAGACGCTGCCGTGGTGGGTGAGCTCAGGCAGTCGAGACCGACTGGCATCGTCGCCGGGTTCCTCGCGGATGCCCTGCTCGGTGACCCGCGCCGCGGCCACCCCGTGGCCGGTTTCGGCCGGTCCGCGGCCGCACTCGAGGCCGCGATCTACCAGGACAGCCGAGTCGCCGGCGTGGTGCACACCGCGGCCCTGGCCGGGGCGCTGGCCACAGTCGGGTGGCTGGCGGAACGGGCCGTAGGGCGCGGGCCGGGTCGGGTGGCGCTCACGGCGGCGGCCACCTGGGTGGCCCTCGGCGGTACGACGCTGGCGCGCACCGGGACGAGGATGGCCGACCTGCTCGAGGCGGGGGACCTGACCGGGGCGCGGGGGTTGTTGCCGTCACTGTGTGGCCGCGACCCGGCCGCCTTGGACGCCGACGGACTGGCCCGGGCCGCGTGCGAGTCCGTTGCGGAAAACACCTCCGATGCCCACGTCGCACCGCTGCTCTGGGCGGGATGGGCTGGTGTGCCCGGCGCGCTGGCCTACCGCGGTGTCAACACACTCGACGCCATGGTGGGCCACCGGTCGCCGCGCTACTCCCGATTCGGTTGGGCTGCAGCACGATTGGATGATCTGGCGAACTATCCGGCGGCGCGGGCGACGGCAGCCCTGACGGTGCTCTGCGCGCCTCTGGTCGGCGGATCGGCGGCCGGGGCGGTGCTGGCCTGGCGTCGCGACGCCGGGCGACACCCCAGTCCGAACGCCGGAGTGGTCGAGGCGGCATTCGCCGGTGCCCTCGGCGTTCGCCTCGGCGGGCCGACGCAGTACCGCCACGAACTGGAGATCCGGCCCACCCTGGGCGACGGGACTTCTCCCGGCGTTTCGGATCTGCGCCGGGCGGTGCGCCTGTCCCGACTGGTGCAGTGCGGGGCGTTGGTGGTCGCGGTGGCGGTCAGTGCCGCCGGCCGTACCGGTCGGCCATTTTCTCCTCGGCGGTGAGGGGTTCGGCTGGCGTCTCCGCGGCGTGCCGAACTGCCGCGGCCTCGCGGCGGCGAGCCCGAATCTCAGCGACAATGAAGTAGCCCAACCCGATTGGCGCCAAGATGCCGAAGGCGATCCACTGGATCCCGTAGGACAGGAACGGTCCGGCGTCGAGGTTGGGCAGCGCCAGCTCTCCCAGGCCGCCGGGTTGGGCCTCGACCAACTGCAGATACGAGGCCGTCAGCGGTGTGCGGGTCAGCGCGGCGATCTGCGCGGTGTCGATGGCGTACACCTGCAGCGAGCCGTTCTCGGTGAACGGCTTCTTGTCGTCTGTCGGGGCGGTTTCGGAGTCGCGCAACCGCGCAGTGATCGTGACCGGTCCCTCCGGCGGTGCGGGAACCTCGGACAACTGGTTGCCCGTGACGGGGCGGACATAGCCGCGGTCGACCAGGACCGTCGGCCCACCCTGAACCGCGAAGGGCGTCAGCACCTCGTAGGCCGGCGCGCCGCCGATCAGCCGAAGCCGGGCCAGCACCTGACCGGCCGGCAGATAACGTCCAGTCGCGGTGACCCGACGCCACTGCGCGTCCGGAGCAGACGAATCCTGCTGCGGCAGAAAAGTTGTCACCGGCACCGGTTCGGCTGACAGCGACTCCTCGATCTGGCGGTTCTCCTTGGAGGTACTGGCGTTCTTGCCGAGTTGCCACGGGGCCAGCACCGTGAAGGCCAGGTAGACGAAGGCCAACACGCCCAGGAACAGCGCAATCCAGCCCGGCCGCAGAAGGAACGTCCAGCGGCGCATCAGCGGGCCAACTGTTCGTCGACCCAGTCATGCAGGCCGGGCAGGGCCGACTCGATGACGTCGAAGGTGACGACGAAGTCACCCTGGCCGCCGTAGTACGGGTCCTCGACGTCGGGTGCGTGCGCCGCGGCGCGGGGATCGAACGATCGCAGCATCCGCAACCTGTCCGGCTCGACCCCCAGATCGGCAAGCATCCGGAAGTGATTGCGGCCCAGCGCGACAACCATGTCGGCTGACAGGTGGTCGGCCCCGACCGCAGCGGCGCGATGGGTGGTCGGGTAGCCGCGCTCGCGCAACACCCGCACCGCCCGATCGTCGGCTCCGGAGCCGACGTGCCAGTCCCCGGTGCCGGCACTGGTGACGCGGACCTGCCCGGCCAGGCCGCGCTGGTCGATCTGGTGGGCGAACATCTTCTCGGCCATCGGCGAGCGGCAGATGTTTCCGGTGCAGACGAATGTCACGTGCAACGGCCGGTTCCCCGGCGCGGGGGAATCTGGTGTGTCAGACACCGAGCACCTCCCGAAGATCGGAGACCGTGGCGACGTGTGCGACCGGCGGTTCGGCGGACGCGTAGTCGATGTCGTCGCCGCCACCGTAACCCCACCCGACCACCACGGTGGGGATACCGTGCTCGGCGGCGCCCTCGACGTCATGGCAGCGGTCACCCACCATCAGGACCGTGTCGGGAAGGGGCTGCAACTGGGCCAGCGCGTGGGCCAGCACGGCGGACTTGGTCGCCCGGAGGCCGTCGGCGGACGCGCCGGCGATGACGTCGAAATGCTCGGACACCCCGAAGTGGTCGAGGATGCGCTGGGCGGTCGGTTCGACCTTGGAGGTGGCCACGGCCAGGCGCACTCCGGCGGCGCGCAGGTCGGCCAGCAGATCGGCGATGCCGTCGAACAGGGCGTTCATCGCCCATCCGCGGCTGGTGTAGTCGGCGCGGTAGGCCGCGATGGCCTCGTCGGTACGGTCGCCGAGGCCCAGTGCCGCCAGACTGTGGTGCATCGGGGGACCGACCGCCAGCGCGGTCAGATCGCCGTCGGGAACCTCGGCGCCCACCGCCGCCAGCGCGTGCCGGAAGCCCGCCACCACACCCGGCGCTGAATCGGTCAGCGTGCCGTCGAGGTCGAAGATGACCAACTGCGGGTGGGGGTGGCCGGTCGGGAACGTCACTCGACCATTGTCGATCATCCCCGCGCACTACTGTTCTACGGGTGAGTGAGCCCACCGGTGAGTGAGCGGTCCGCCGCGCGGACGCCGCGACCGGGTGCGCGCTACCACGGCGACCAGGCTGTCCCGTCGGATGCGGGACTGCTCGACTTCGCGGTCAACGTCCGCCATGCCGGGCCACCGGAATGGCTGCTCGCGCGCTTGGCGGCGCGACTGCCGGAGTTGGGGCGCTATCCCGGTGCAGCCGACGAACGGGCTGCAGTCGCCGCGGTCGCGCGCCGCCACGGGCTACCCGAGGATCACGTGCTGCTGCTGGCCGGCGGGGCGGAGGGCTTCGCGCTGCTGCCGGCGCTGCGGCCGCGACTGGCCGCGCTGATCGCGCCGTCGTTCACCGAACCCGAAGCCGTGCTGAGCACCGCCGGTGTCGACATCCACCACGTGGTGCTGCCCCCGCCGTTCCGCCTTGCCGACGCGGTGATTCCCGGAGACGCCGATCTGGTGGTCGTGGGCAACCCGACCAACCCCACCGGTGTGGTGCACCCGCGGGAGGCGGTGCTCGCGCTTCGGGGCGAGCGAAGCGACGGGACGGGCGGGCGTGGGCGAGGCGGCCGGAGACTGCTGGTCGTCGACGAGGCGTTCGCCGACGCGATACCCGGAGAACCGGAGTCGCTGGCCGGGCTGGGGCTGCCCGACGTGCTGGTGCTGCGCAGCCTGACCAAGACCTGGGCGCTGGCCGGGCTGCGCGTCGGCTACGCCCTGGGTGCCCCCGAGGTACTGGCCCGGCTGTCGGCTGGGCGGCCGCATTGGCCGCTGGGCACCCTGCAACTGGAGGCCATCGCCGCCTGTAGCGCACCGGCGGCGGTCGCGCAGGCCCGTGCCGATGCCGAACGGCTGCAGGCACTCCGCGCACAGATGGCTGCCGCGCTGACCGACCTCGGACTTGACGTCGTCGCCGGCGGGGCGCCATTTGTGCTGTTCGCCGTCCCCGATGCGGAACTGATGCGGAAGCACCTGCACGCCAACGGGATTGCGGTCCGCCGGTGCGATACGTTCGTCGGCATGGATACGGGCCAGGGCTACCTGCGGGCCGCGGTGCGGCCCGACTGGCCGATGCTGGTGACGGCGATCGCCGAGGTCATC
>CAIOYU010000744.1 GCA_903862565.1 uncultured Actinomycetes bacterium
CTGAATTGGGGCGGCGAATCCAGGGACTATTCCCGCCGTCGGAGTAAACCTCTGGTCGCCAAGTGGGATTCAAGTGCGAGTCACATCCCATGCGAGACGAGCGACTGTTTTGTGTTTGCACTTAATGGCCGACTCCTTGAGTCCCGCTTAAACTCTCGCAAGGCGGAACCCGCAGTTCACAGCCGTCCGGAACCCAAACCGGCGGCGCGGGAACACTTTTCCCGTTTCGGCTGCTTCTGAGATCGGATTTGTCCCCGGCTTGACTTCGATCTCCGACTCGGCCCGAACCTATAGAAAAAGTCCCACAGAACAAACCTGTAGCCGAAACGTGGTGGCCGATCTCTTTGCACTTCATCCCGTCTGGTTTTTACGAACACTGAACAAGTCCTATAACTGGTCTTTACACGGCGGTGCGAGAATGTAGCCCGTTAGCCGAGGTCAAGGGCTAATAAGGCGGTCGCGTTCTTCGGCAGGGCATGGCGCGGGCCGACCCGGCAGTGACCAAACAATTTTGTACTTAGTTTTGGAACCGCCCACACCAGTTTGCGTGTTGATTTTCCCGTCGCTATTGACTGCACCATCCGCGCCAACGGTCCAACCCCACAGTCGAGTAATCGTCAACGACCGCTCGGGGTAATCAGCAGCAGCGTCGCCAGTGGCCAATCTGCGGCATCGTCGCCCGCCTTCCCCTTGGTACATAAACATCGGGGTAATACCCCTATGTACCAAGACCCGGCCAATCGCCTATGACGGCTTGATGATTCGCCGCGCGCACCGCGACTCCTAGGGAAGAAGCGGATTACGGCGGTCTCTAAGCCATAACTGATGACCGTCCTGCCCTGTCCGAAAAACTCCCCGGCCTGCCAGCACTGTCAAAAGGTCCCCGAAAACCCGGAATGCATAGGCGGGGAACTTTCCTCCCCGTTCTGGTTCAGGCCAGCCTCATGGCCCACCGGAGGGCGATATGCCGACCGAGCAGTTAATCCCCCGCGAGCAGGTGCTCAAGCGGATGAATATTTCGGACTCAACCGAACGTAGGAACCGACAGAGCGGCAAGAACTGGCCAGCGCACATCCGCGTCGGTCATCGCATTCTTTACCGCGAGTCCGGGGTCAACTCCTGGATCGCCGCACAGGAGGCCACCAGCACCGAAGAAAGCATCGGCACCGCCGACAGTCTCAGCTCCAAGGTCGAGGCTGCGATCGAACGCCGCGCGGCGGAGCTGGCCGCCCAGGCCCCACCGCTGAACGCCCGGCAGATAACCCAGCTACGGGAAATCTTCGGGAACCCCGCTGGGGGCCGTGACCGATGACGCAAAAAGAAATCCGCCCCGCTGCCAACGGGACGGATCACCAGCTGATCTTCCATGCCTACACCAATTCTAACGGCTGGTGCCGATGTGCCCAGTGCGGCGCAGTCAAGCAACTGGCAGATATGGCCCCCGACCGCCGCAGGAAGTCCGGGCGGCGAGCGGTGTGCCGTGACTGCAGGTCCGCGTACGACCGCCTGCGGTACTCGACCAATCGGGACCCGATGCGGGCACACCAAGACAAGTACCGCCTCGCAAATCCCGGTGTCGGCTGGGCGGCCTCCTATCGGAGACGCGCTAAGAGATTCGGGTTCACCCCGGTCTTCCAGATGCTGACTCGAGAAGACATAGTCGCGAGATGGGGCGACCACTGCGTCTATTGCGCGACGGGTCCCTTCGAGCAGGCCGACCACATCACGCCGATAGCGGCGGAGGGCCATCACCTTCTGTTCAACGTCGTACCGTGCTGCCGAAAATGCAACCAGTGGAAGCGGTGGGCATCCGACGATTTAGTGATTCGGAGCTACCGTGCCGCTCGCGCTAGCGGGGCCGGAGAGTCGTCTACAGCCTCACCGAGTCGGACGTGAAGCCCGACGCAGCCGCATCCGCCTCACGCCTGAATCGCGCCCTCCCCGGATGGGCTGTGGATGCCATCGCGTCCGGCATCCCCCAGGGGGAGGCCCGCGATCGTCGCCGGTTGTGGACGATGTGCATGAGAATCGCCATGAGCGCACACCTGCGCGGCTGGAGCGAGGCCCAGTACTGCGTCGAGATCACGGGCAACAAACACGGCGGTCTGTGGCGGCAGCTGACGACCCGCCCCGATGGCCGTCCGCGCTCCGAGATGTCGGCCAACAAGGTCCTGTGGTCGGCATGGGAACAAGGCGTAGCCAACGCCAACAACGTCGGGATACGCACCGCAGAGGAAATCGCCGCCGACGCAGGAGAGTTGGCCTACATGTGGGCCGACCGCATCACCGACAGGCTCGACGGCCTGAACGAAGTCGAGGCGGCGGTGATGGGCTACGTCATATCCGAGACGGAGCGGCGGGGCTATCTGCGGGTGACATGCCCGGGGCGGCAGGTTGCGGAGTTCGCCAAGACCTCCCACCAGTCGGCGGCGCGGGTGCTAGCACGACTAGCCCAGCGGGGCCTGCTGACCAAACACTCCCCAGGACGACGCGGCACGGGCAGCAACCGGAAAGCGGCCATCTACAGCCTCCCAGACCCCGAGGCCATTGGTACATAAACATCCGGGGAATATCCCTATGTACCAAGAGGACTAGTCGTGGGGCCAGACCACGTCGATTGAGTCCTCCTTAAAACCTGGGCCACCGCGCGCTGGCTTGATCACCACGCGCAGGCCGAAGACTTCCAGGGCCTTGCGCTGCTGAGTGAGGCTCAACCCGTCCCAGGCCGCCCGCTTGTCGGGTGCGGTGAGCAGTTGCTCGACGAACTCCGGCAAGGCGGGATCAGCGTGGCGGGCGGCTTGTTCGGCGGCCTCAAGCTCAGGCCGAATCTTCTCGGTGATCCTGGTCAATTGCTGGAGGTCGATCTGGGCATTGCCGTACGCCTCGGCAGCATCGTCGAGCCGCCCCCGCGCACTATCAAGGCGGCGGCGTGCATCCATCAGGCTGCGCCCGTCAACCTCGTCCTGAAAGACCGGAGCAGCATCGGCATTCTCCAGCCGATGGCAGACCGTGCGGATCAGCAACTCATCAACCCAGTCTTCGCGACGGCCAACGCACCCGTGGTCCCGGCAGACATAGAGTCGCATCTTCTTGCCCGGCACACCCTTACGGCTTACGGCCAGCACTCCCCCGCAGACCCCGCATTTACCAATCCCGAAGGTTAGGAGATGAGATCGGGACGCTGCCCGCTGAGTACGGCGACTCGGGTCTGACAACAGGGCTATGACCCTCAGATGTTTTTCCTCATCGACTATGGGTTCCCAGGCCGCCTTGTAGGTCTTGTCGCCGTGATGACGGATACCGACGTTCCAGTCCCGTACGGCCAACTTCCGAACAGACGACGTTATCCAGGTCTTACCTGACGGTGAAGCAATGCCGTCGGCATTGAGCCGAGCGGTGATAGCCCTGAGAGTGACCCCGGCCAACAGATCATCGACGATGCCCCGCACCACATCAGCCGCAGGCTCATCGACGACATCTCTCCAACTCAGTACGCGCCCCTGCTCATCGCGGTCGTGCACCCGCTTCCACCCGTAGGCGCACTGAGCGTTTGCCCGACCTTCCTGCGCCCGTTGGCTCGCCGCCCGCGCCACTCGCTCGGCCTTGATCTCGCTCTCGGCGGTGTCGAACTCGCCCAGTATCCCCGCGTACATGCGTCCGGCTGCGCTGCTCAGATCGAGGTCGGAACCCTTTACCAGTGCGACGCTGACGCGGGCCTTGGCCAACGTGTCCATGCCATCTGCCCGCTCGCGGCGGTTGCGCCATAAACGGGAAAGCCCGTACGCGATCACCCAGTCGGAGTCGCCTCGCTCGACCGCAGACATCATGGCCTGATAGCCAGCCCTCTGCTGGCCGCGCAGTGCCGAAATGTCGTTGTCGATGAAGGTTTCGACCACCTTCCAACCGCGCGCCTTCGCCAGAGCCTGGCAGTCTTCCTGCTGGCGGTTCACGCCACGCTCAAGGCCCTTTGGGTCCTCTGAAATGCGGCAGTAAATCACCGCCCGGTTTCTGTCCGACCCGCGCTTAATCGTCCCCATACCGATCCCCTCAAGATGTTCCCCTCTAAGACTACTGCTTGTTCCCGGGCGGGGTCGGCAAGACGTGGGAGCCCGGCGGGTTCGAGGAACTACTCGGTGACGTCAGCAGCCAACTGTTCGGCGTCTACGGCGATGACACCGTGGTCTATCCGGGGCATGGTGACGAC
>CAIOYU010000745.1 GCA_903862565.1 uncultured Actinomycetes bacterium
GACACCCGTGAGTCGGCTTCAGGGACGCGGGTGTTGGAGGATTTGCTCGACGCCTTCCGTGCGAGCCGTGCAGATTCGCATCGGCGCAAATCCGGGCAACCGGCCAGGTGACTTCGGAGCCCGACGGTCGACCGGTGTGGAAGGTGACCGCCGATACACCGTTTCGTCCGCGGCCCTATCGATAGCGAGACAGTCGACGTCATGGTGGCCGACCGGCTGCCGCCGGAGATGCATCCGAAGGCGTTACGCCGCAGAGTATTCGCCCTTGAGGGCGGCACATCATCCCTGCGCAAGACGGTGAATTGTGAAGTGAATAAAAGCGATATCACCGTAATGCGGAGCATTCCCGACGTCCTCGGGGCGTTGGTACTCAAAGGCGCGGCGTACTTGGAGGACTCTCGTGACCGGGACGGCACCTTGATGACGCGGCTGTGCTGGCGTGCGCAGTGACCGATCCGGTTGGTGTCCGTACCCGAATGATCGCAGCGACCGCCGCCGGATTCAGGCATTGTGGAAGGGCCAAAGGTCGCTGCGCTCGGTCACCCAGGCCTCATCCATCCGGTCATCGACGGCCCGACCGCTGCTGACCGGCGGCAACTTCGGTGTTGAATCCTCGGTCATCGCGTCACGTCATCGTTTCGCTACCGCCTCCTACCGGGTCAGCGGCTGACCGTCGGCGGTCCAGGCGACGGTGCCGCCGGTGAGCTCGTAAACGTTGGGAAGACCGGCATTCCTCATCTCGGTCACCGCGCCCTTGGAGCGGGCGCTGCTGCGGCAGTACACCGCGTAGGTTCCGGCCGGGTCCAGTTGGGCCACCCGCCCGGCGTAGTCCGACTGCTGGACCGGGATGTTCACCGCGCCCTGGATATGGCCGTCGGCGTACTCCTGCGGGGTCCGCACGTCGATGATCTGCACGCCGGGCTCAGCGATTATCGACGCGAACTGGGCGACGTCCACCCGGCCGTAGGCCGGCTTCCCGGCGGGCGCCTCGGCGACGGGCCCCACAGCGGTGGCGGGGGCGTCGTTGGGGCAGCCGGTCATGGCACCACCGAGAACGGCGGCGGCGGCGAGCGTCAGAACGGAGAGACGGACCGGTTTCATACCCCCTAGGGTATAACGGGTGGGCAGGATTGTCACGCCGTGTCCTCCCAAGATCCGGAGCCTCCGGACTCGCCTGGATGGGTCAGTGCAGGGCTGCATCGGCACGTTTACCCAGCACCTTCAACACGGAAACCGGTCGACTTGAGCTTCGTCGCCTGTGTGGTTGTCGGCGGCAGCGACCTCGATAGCGGTAGCCAAGGCTTCGTGCTCGCGGGTCCGGCGTACTTCGCGACCGTGGGCTAAGCGCGCTCCGTGCCGCTACCGCCACCCGGGTGTTGGGGAATCGTTCAGGCTCCACGACAAAGCAGCACGCCCGGAATCTGTCGGAGTGCTCTGCTTTCCTGATCCCATGGAAACCACCACCGCATTCGCCTCCGTCGCGGACACCGACTCGATGGAAGGGTTCTTCTGGCCGCTCGACCGTTTCTATGACCGCGCCGGCCGTGCCATCTCGATCGCCCACTGGGCGAGGCTGCGTGGCAATCGCGAGTACACGACGATCGGGGACTGGTCTGATGGCAACGGTTCAGCGGTTCGTACGGTCTGGACCGGGTTCGGCTTCAACTACGGCCACTCCGAAGCGCGGATCTTCGAAACCCACTCCATTGTCGGCGACGATGCGATCTTCTACCCGTACTGCACCGAGGCCGACGCACGACGAGGTCATGACGAAGTCGTCTGGCGGATCTCCACTGGGCCGGAGCGAGGAGATGAGTTCGCGATCCCGCCGGGAGTGACCATTGGCGCAGCGCAGTCTCCCGGATTCGTTGACCGCGAGGGAAATCCGATCACACTGGCCCGATGGGCGAGGCTGCGCCGCGACCCGAGCTACTGCGTGATCGATCGGTGGCGCGGCGAAGGCGGCGCCCATGTCGAGGTGTACTGGGTGGGGTCGGATCCGTCGCCTGGCTTTGGCGCCCGCCGAGTGTCCTTCGGGCTGTCCGTCGCGGCGTTCGAAAACTGTCCGCTGCCCGACTCGGACTATCGCTTCTTCACCGAGGAGCGCGCTGTCGACCACTTTCGCCGTATCGTGCCGTTGGTCGAGCGGGGCATCCATCCCTGGGATGACGACGCAGTCGCGGCAGCGGGGTTCGAACCACTGGTGCTGCGCGCTTGGTGAGTGCTTTGCAGCCGTCGCCCACCCCGTGTCTAATGACTCAACGGCGATGAGATCCTGTCCCGGGTGACAATCCTCAAGGGTGTGGTTGCCGCACCTGTTCGAGAATGAGGGTTTGTGCTTCATGACTTTCGACGACGAGCACCATCGACTCGGCCTTATCCAGTTGCCCCCCAACGTGATTCCGCGGAGCCCGCTGTCGGTCGGGCTGTCACACTCGGCCTATACCTATCACGATCTGGGTAGCCTGCTCGACAAGTACGCAGCTCTGAAGGAAGCCGGGATCGAGCCGTACGTCCCGGTTCAGCATGGACCGACGACGTCGATCTACTACCGCGATCCCGACGGCAGCCTGGCCGAGCTGCAGATCGACAACATGTCGCCCGAGCAGGCGACGGCGTATCTGAACGGGCCGGAGTACCAAGAGGATGCGATAGGGCCGTCATTCGACCCGGAGATGATGTTGGCGGCGCTGCAGTCCGGTGTGCCCGAGGCGGAATTGACCACCAGGGCCTGGGCTCGTAGCTGCCCGCAGATCGACGTGGCTGCCAGACTGATGACCTGACAGGTCGTCGCGTGCGATCCCGGAGCAGGGGACACCCGAATTCGACGCCTATATGCAAGCGCTGCAGCGCAACGGGTTCAATCTGAACCCCGACACGGCGTGGCGCGTCGCTCATCAGGCCTGCGAGGCGGCATTCCCGGCTTCATCGGATATGAGCTGCTCGCTCAAGGAGTCGTCGGCCCCGGCGCCCAACAGCGGTTGATGAACGTGGCGATGCAGTACGTGTGCCCGGTGCAGTAACGTGAATTCCACTGATCCTGAACTCAATTCGTTCCCGCGCAGCCATGCGGTGAGCTGGTGAGAGACGCCAGAGGGGCGCTACGAGTTGGGCTTGTCTGCGACGTGAATATCGAAATTCGCCGTCCCGCCGTCGACCGAGGTGACTTTCACCGCGACGTCGTAGGTGCCGTCTGAACCCGCCATCGTGCAGGTCGTGCTCGCGTCGACCTTGGCCTCGAGATCGCCCGGGCAGGTGATCAGCGGGGCCGCCTTGCCCACAGTCTTCGACAGCTGCGATTGCACTGTGGTCTGCAGTTCATCCTTGGGGATGGTCTCGGTGCCGACGTTGACGCTGGCACTACAGGCGGCAAGCACCAAGGATGTCGCTGCAAGGCATCCGAGAGTGGTGGCGACTCGAATTCGTCCGGCATCGGACACGGCAACCTCTTTCTTGGCACTGTCCTGGGGTGGTGCATAGTATGCCGTCAGACTAGCTGGGGGGCTTGGTTTCGGGCAGGTACGGCGCCGGAGGTTCGGTCAGCGGCCCGAGAACTGCCGCGCTGCCCACTTGGCCAGGCGGGGGCGCTCGATCTTGGAGTTGTGGCGCGGATCCACGGGCAGCCTGCGCTTGAAGAGGATGGCGTGGATCGTGTCCGCCATGCCCGAATCGGCTGCCCGCGCAAGCAGTTCCCGGTGCACGCCGGCGAGCTCGTCCTTGCCGACGCCGGGCTCGACCTCGACACACAGGACGGGAAGCTCGCCCGCCGGCCCGGGCACTCCCACCAGTCCGCTTCGCCTCACCTTGGGGTGGGCGTCGAAGAGCGGCTCGACTTGCAGCGGGAAGACGTTCCCGCCCTCGGCCCTCACCCGCTGCGACACCCGGCCGCAGACCCAGAGCCTGCCTTGCGCGTCGAGATAGCCCACATCCCCGAATCGATGCCAGTTCCCCTGGGGATCAGGCACTTTGTTCTTGCGTGTGGCGTCGGGGTCGAGGTAGTACTCGGGGCTGACGTGCTTGCCCCGCACCAGGATTTCACCGATTCGCCCCGTGGGCAGCTCCGAGGTTTCCTCGGGGGAGTCGATGGGACCGTCGACGATGTCGATGACTTTCAACTCGACGCCCGGCAGGGCGTAGCCCACACAGACGCCGGCACCCTGCTCGGTCAAGTCCCACAGGCCGTCAAGGTGCTCGCGACTGCTCAACTCGGTTGACGGCATGGCTTCGGTGGCACCGTAATTCGCCGCCAACTCGCCGTCGGGAGCCATCACCGCGCTCAGCATTGTCTCGACCGGACCCGAGATCGGCGCCCCGGCACCGATCACTCGCTTCAGTGAGGGCATGGTCAGGTTGCGCGCGAGCGCCTCGCGGGCCAGGTTCTCGATGAGGATCGGCGCGGCGAAGAACGACCGCACTCCGCAGTCGTTGATGACCTGGATCAGAGCCGCCGGGTCCACCTGGGCCGGACCCTGACGGGCAAAGTCTATGGGCGGCACCACCATGGTGCCGCCGGCACTGATGGGGATGAACAGGAACGCGGGGAAGACGGCCAGATCCACCGGGATCTCGTCGCCGGTGTCCCAGCCCCAGCTGTGGTGGGCGTTGCGGAACAGTTGGCAGAAGTTGCGATTCAGGTACAGCGAGGGTTTCGCCGGCCCGGTGCTGCCGGTGGTGTAGAGAACCGCGCAGGGATCATCGGGCCCGACGTTCGGCGGCTTCGGTTCGCCGGGTGCGTGTTTGCGCAGTGACCGGATCGAGTGCGCGCCGGGGAAGGGCGGAAACCCGGTGATGATCCGCCCGCCCGGCAGCAGGGGGCTTTCGGTGAGGACGAGCTTGCGGAGGTCGCGAGGACCCCACCCGAAGGTGATCCGCCCGAGGTGCGCCAGGGCGTTGCCCAGGAACGCCTCGGGGTGCACGCGGCTGAGCCGCTCGGCGACGTTGCGATAGCCCACAGAGGGGTCGATCCAAATGGTGAACGCCCCCACCCGCGTGAGCGCCACGCCCATGACGCAGGTCTCGTAACTGGGCGGCGACATGCACACGATGCGGGTCAGCTCGGCAATGCCCATCTCGCGCAGGCCGACGGCGACTGCCTCGACGTCGGCCGAC
>CAIOYU010000746.1 GCA_903862565.1 uncultured Actinomycetes bacterium
CACGGCGTCGGCAGCCGCAAACGCCCCTACCTGCCGATGTCCCGGCACGCCGCCGACATCGCCGCCATGCGCACCATCAAGGCGGCCTTCGACCCGACCGGTTACCTCAACCCCGCGGTGTTGTTCGACTCCAGACGCTAGTCCGCCCAGGATTCGTAGGAATCCGGCCAGCGGGGGCGCCGACCGTACCCCCCGCCGTACCCGAGGTCTGGAATCTCCACGCGGGGCAGTCGGTCGGTGACCTCCTCGGGGCGTTGCACCGGAACCGGCCGGACCGGAACCGGCCGGGCGGGAACGGGCTGGGCCGGAACGGGCTGGGGCGGAACCCCACGCACCGGACCGGGCCGTGCCGGAACACCCTGCACCGGAACACGCTTGGGCGCGGCACCCACCAGGAAGATCGAGGCCACCACGCCGAACAGAGCAACGAAGGCCGGTAACAGGATGGACTGGGAGAACGCGGCCGCAAACGGCTCGTGCAGGGCCACCGGCAGATTCGTGATGTCGGATGTCCCCACCGGCACGTCACCCTCTGTTGCAGAGGGGATTTCGGCGTGGATACGAGACGACATGAACGCCGCCATGCTGGCACTGCCCAACACCGAGCCCACCTGACGGGTGGTGTTGTAGACGCCCGATCCGGCGCCGGCCAGCGCCGGTGGCAGGTTGCGGGTGGCGGTGACACCGAGAGGGGCGAAGATGAACGCCATTGCCACACCTACGGCGGTCAAGGGCAGCACCACCCGCCAGATCGGCGTGCTCGGCGCCATCTCGATGGACAGCCACAGCAGCGCGATCGCCAGCGTCGAGAATCCGAAGCCGATGATGCTCCGCGGATGGGAATCGTCGACGATCCGGCCGACGAATGGCGCCAGAATCCCACTGGCCACGGCCATCGGGCCGGTCAGCAACGCCGCCCCGGTCGGGGTCAGGCCGCACACCGACTGCGCGTAGAACATGACCGGCAGGATCATCGCCGTGACCGCGAAGCCGACCACCGCGACGCCGACGTTGGCCAGGCTGAAGTCGCGGTCGCCGAAGATCGCCAGCGGGATCAGTGGTTCGCGGCGGTTGACCGACTGCCAGTAGACGAAGGCCACCATGAAGACGACGCCGGTGGCGATGAGAACCCAGATCGACGGTGCCCAGTCGTGGGTCTGGCCCTCCTGCAGGCCGAAGACGATCAGGAACAGACCGACGCCGGAGAGCACCACCCCGAGGATGTCGAAGCGGTGCGGGTGGGTCGGGAGAACGGGAATGAGTTTGGCCGCCAGCACTATTCCGATCACACCGATCGGGACGTTGACGAAGAAGATCCACGACCAGCCCAGGCGGTCCACCAGAACGCCACCGGCCAGTGGACCGACCAGCGTCGCCAACCCGGCGGTGGCGCCCCACAAGCTCAGCGCCATCCCACGCCGGTCAGCCGGGAAGATCCGGGTGATGGTCGTCAACGTCTGCGGAGTCAGCAGTGCCGCGCCGATCCCCTGCACCACCCGCGCGGCGATCAGCATGGCCAGCGACCCGGCCAGCCCGCACCACAGCGAGGCCACGGTGAACACCGCCAAACCCGCGATGTACAGCTTCTTCGGGCCGTAGCGGTCGCCCATCCGGCCGGTCAGCAGCAGCGGCACGGCATATGCCAGCAGGTAGGCGCTGGTCACCCAGATGATGCTGTCGTAGTTGTTGATCTGCAGTGCGGCCATGATGGCGGGGTTGGCCACCGAGACGATGGTCGAGTCGACCAAGATCATGAAGAAGCCGACGAGCATGGCCCACAGGGCGTTCCATGGGTTGGCGGGGGGCTCGCCCGATCGAGCACCGGCCGTAGGCCCCGATGTGGCCCTCTTCATGCCCGTCGATGCTGCCAGCCCGGGCC